>JAZUBE010000090.1:0-5085 GCA_045638325.1 Eubacteriales bacterium | reverse complement strand
ATATTGAACCACTCACCGTCAGGTGAGATCTCAATAGCCGAAGGCAGAATACACTTATCGATCTTGACGTGGGAAAAAGCCTCCTCACCGGTATTATCGGTATAGGAAAATTCTTTAATGAGACAAGCCTCGCCTGTCTGAGGAATAATACTGTAGGAATAGACGGGACCCGATATGCCGGGCTGAAAGAGATCCTGGAACTGCATAATGATCTCGGAGGTATCTGTGCGGCCGAGAGCACCTTTCTGAAGGCGTACATCGATTGAATAATAGTGGTTTTTCCACATCTTGCCACCGTCGGAATAATTGCTCTGCAGAGCTATCGCATCATCCTGACCGTAAAGATATTTGTTATCGTGATCCCAGATATACGCACAGGCATCATAGCCTCCGCGAAGCATCCAGTTGTTTGGTGAAAAGCTGGTGGTGAAGTTATCATAAAACAAACATGTGCCTTTTGCACCGACGCTGACCGAAAGCGCAGCTGCAAGTATTACTGTCGTAATAAATACGGAAAAAAGCTTTTTCATAGTTATAGTCTCCTTGAATGTGGTACCAAAAAACCGAACTCAGTAAAATGGTTAATTAAACCGTTCTGAGTTCGGCTCTTTTATTTGTTGTTATCTTGCGCCGTTACCGGTGAAAACTATGCGCACGGTGAGATAGATGCACTTGAGATCAAGAGCGAATGAACGCTTTTCTATGTATTCCATATCGTAGACGATCTTCTCCTCAGGTGAGAGGTCATAACCGCCATTCACCTGTGCCCATCCCGTAAGTCCGGGAATGACTTTGGTGCGCTGGGTGAATCCGTTGATATATTTCTCAAACTCGTTGTAGAAGAATTCTCTCTCAGGTCTCGGGCCCACAAAGCTCATGTCACCCTTGAGAATGTTCCAGAGCTGAGGCAGCTCATCAAGTCTCGTGCGTCTGAGAGTATGTCCGATTTTGGTGCATCGGCAGTCGGATTTTTCAGCCCACTTCGGGCCCCCCTCTTCTGCATCAAGATTCATGGTACGGAACTTATATATCGTAAAGGTTTTCTTATCCTTGCCCCACCGTTCCTGGCTGAATATAGCCTTGCCTTTGGAACCCTTTCTTATTATTATCGCGATAACAAGCATGGGGATCGCAAGAACTATAAGTCCGATAAGGCTGAACACTATATCAAAAAGACGCTTGCATACGGAGTACAACGGCTTGCGTTTTACTTTTCCGATGTCAGGCACTGTAAAAGTTTTGGTTTGCTGTTTCTGTGGCACGCCGTTCATACTCCTTTTCTTTGAGATTTCAATGAAAAACAGCCGCACTCTGAACTGCGGTGACTATATATTCCGTTTATACTTCAGAACAGAATATATCAATATTCATTTTACATTATACTACATAAAAAGATAAATGTCAAATAGAAATAATAAAATTGACGTTTTTTTAAATGTACTGTACCTTGTCATTTGCTTTTTGCAAAGATCGGCATGATTTCGTTTATATATGATAACGAAAAAATGCCTCCGAAGTACCTTCGGAGGCATCAGACATATTTATTTTATGGCAACTCCATATGTTTCATCGATTTCGGTGTTCTGGAATTTTCCCTCACCGATGTGACGACAGAAGAGGCGTTTGTGATAGTTCATCACAAGGCAGTAATCCTCACCATCCTTCTCCATGAAGAAGTATCCGTGATCGCCAAGTACCTTTTCCTCCTCCTCGGGAGTAAGAGGTACACGGTCGGGAAGTCTCGGCAAAAATCCCTTGTAATCAAAGCCGCTCTGATCCTGCGCCATAATGTAACCCGAATCCATCGAAGTCATCTTGCCTGCGTTTTCATCGGCACCGTAGAATGCAGTGTAAACAGCTTCGGAGATACTGTATCTTGAGTTGCCGTATCCGCTGTTTGACAAAAGGATAATGTCAAAATCATCTTCGGGCAGAAGAACGTGAAGAGTACGGAACCCGTTGTGTCCGCCGTTGTGAGTGATCCTCTTTTTACCGTGCCAGTCCGTAACTGTACAGCCCTTACCGAAATCTCCTCCGGGATTGGGGGTGAGGATATGCTCCCACGCTTTCTCGGAGAGGAGCTTCTTCTCCATGATCGCACGGCTGAGAGTGAAGATATCCTTTACGGTGGATGCGGCATCACCTGAGCCGAGGAAATAGTCAAAGTCAATATTCACGCTCTCAAGGTCGTGCCCGTTTATATCGTAACCGCGTACCTTGTGAGGTATGAGAAGTCCGTTGTGATCGATCACGGTATCATTCATTCCGAGAGGCTCAAAGATCTCCTTCTTCATGAAATCTGCGTATGACATACCCGTGATGTTTTCAATAGTCAGAGCGGGAATACCGAAGTTGATGTTGGCATATCTCCACTCGCCGGGAGCTTTGATCTCGCACGTCTCAGCCATCTCCTTCACCATACCGCGAAGGTCGAAGGGTTTCTTGCGGCTGTACTTGAATTTAAGCTCGGGAAAATCGTCAAAATCGGGAAGACTGCTTATGTGATGAAGGATCTCGAAATACGTAAGATCGGGATGAAAGCCCGCTGCCTCGGGCAGATATTTACCGGGATGATCGTCAAGAGACACAAGTCCCTTGTCCCACAGCTTCATAAATCCGATGGCACAGAGAGGCTTTGACATTGAATAAATGGTGAAAACCGAATCATCGCTTATTGGGATATTGTGTTCCACATCGGCAAAACCCATGTGACGCTTGTAGATAGTCTCGCCCTTCAGGCTTACCATAAGTGTTCCTGAGAATTTATAAAGACGACAATACTCATCAAGGTATGCATCCATTTTTGATGTAAATGTATTCATTGCTATATGACCTTTCGTTTCCGGATCAAAAATATTCAGATTTCCTCAGGTACTGTGGTTTCCTCAGGGAGTGTAGTTTCCTCAGGTACTGTGGTTTCCTCAGGGAGTGTAGTTTCCTCAGCTACTGTGGTTTCCTCAGGGAGTGTAGTTTCCTCGGGGACTGTGGTTTCTTCAGGCACTGTAGTTTCCTCAGGGACTGTAGTTTCCTCGGGTACTGTGGTTTCCTCAGGGACTGTAGTTTCCTCGGGGGTTGTGGTTTCCTCTGAATCATCCTCTGCGAATGCGCCATTATCCCACATACCGTCGTAGATAACATTTCCGTCTGCATCGTAGTATACACCGTAGCCGTGACGCAGACCACCTACGAAATATCCCTCATAGCGCTTTCCGCTTGCCCATGTGTAAACGCCGTAGCCGTGACGGATACCATCTGCAAAATCACCTTCGTATCGGTCACCGTCATGCCAGTCCATTACACCCTCACCGTGAGGAATACCGTCTACCATGTAGCCTGTGTATGTAGCATTGTTATACTCTCTTACATCGTATACGCTGCGAAGCACTTTGTCATACTCTGCCTCTATATATTCGGGAGTAAGCTCTGCAGTATCATCAAGGAAAGATTTTGCACCATCGGAAATGGTATCTCTCCATCCGATGATATATGCAGTAAGCTCATCCACAATACCGCTTGGGTCAAGCATCACGCTGTTCTGAAGATTCTTTTCGGCAGAAATCTTTGCATCTACGGGGTAATAAAGATCTCTCATTCCGTAAAGGTGGAACAGCTCATGGCGGAGAGAAGCTGTACTGTTTGCATAAAGCACTGCGCTTTCAGCACCGGCTGTGCCGTATCTGAAGGAAGCGGTAGTTCTGCCGTCCTTATTCAGAACGAATACAACGGGAACGGAGTCATAGAAATTCTCTACTTCAATATATGTCTGAAGATCCTCAACGGAGGAATATCCGAGAGAGAGAGCAGCCGCATTCTTCCATTCATCCTCATTATCAGCACCGGCTGTGCCTTCTATTGAAGCTGTGTTGAAGCGGTAGAAAAGGCTCAGATCGACACCGTGTGCATCAGCCTCATTCTTAATTTTCTTCATCTCGGCAATAAACGCATCTTTCGCTGCAGCGATCGCTGCTTCATCCCAGGAGCTTTCAGCATCATTCAGGAATACATAATACACGAGAGTTCTGCCGCAAAGCTTCTCACAGCTTCCGATATCCTTGGGGCTTATGTAGCTGTGATCCTTCCCGAAGTTATTCTCTGACCAGATACCGGAATCCAGAACGGCATTGTTTTTGTCGTAGTGAACACCGTAGCCGTGACGCTTACCGTTCAGGAATTCACCTGTGTAATAAGAGCCGGTCTCATATGTTATGGTACCCTGACCTGTTACGGCACCGTTATCGAACTGTCCGGTATATTTAACACCGTCGGAATAAACGAGAGTTCCGTATCCGTGGATTTTGTTTTCATAGTACTCGCCTGTATAAACAGAACCGTCGGGCCATGTCATGACACCGGTACCCTGACGCTTGCCCTCGAAAAATTCACCCACATACACATTGCCGCTTTCATAGACGTAAGTTCCTTCTCCATGGGGAACACCGTCCTTCAGACGACCTGTATATGTTCCGTTCTCGAATTCGATCGTACCGTAATCGGGGTCGGGATCGTCGGGAATGTTCATAAACTTGACATTCCACTTTGCTATATACTTGAGAATAAGAGTGGCATCGGAAAGATTGATGTTTCCGTCAGCGGTAACATCCGCAGCAATACTGTCAAAATCAGGGGTGTCCCATTTTGCAATATGTCTCAGCGTAAGTGAAACATCGCTCACCGTGACCTTTCCGTCAATATTCGCATCTCCGGGGACATATGATGCTGTCTCTGCGTTTGATACGGCCGCAGAACAAAGCATCGACACTATGATAAGTGCGGAGGATATTAAAGAGATAAGCCTTTTCATAAAAAGTACTCCTTTTATTTGATAATAACAGTATACACCATAACACTGTCATATATCAATACTTTTGTGATATTTATATGATTTTTTGATACTTTTTGACAAAAAACATCCCTTATGACAGATGTATCACAAGGGATACAAACTTACCGTCAGCCGAATTCGCCAACTCATGCATATTTGCTTCGCAAATCTGCGCCGGTTCTCGTGATGCATCAACATAATTAAAAAGAGACAGGCAAAAGCCTGTCTCTTTTTAATGGTGCCGGTGACCGGACTCGAACCGG
>JAZUBE010000089.1:0-6443 GCA_045638325.1 Eubacteriales bacterium | reverse complement strand
TTCCTTACCCTCGGATTCCTCGTGGCGCTGTTCAAGTATCTCAGAACACGAGAGAAGAAAACGGGTAAAGCTAAAGCCGGTGCAAGTGCGGTAAAGGAGGATGCGGATAATGACTAATATCCTTCTTATAATGTTTGCGGCAATTATTACTGAAAACTTTATTTTCTCAAAGTTTTACGGAATCTGTCCTTTTGTGGGAGTATCGGATAAGCCTTCCACAGCTCTCGGAATGGGAATGGCGGTATGTTTCGTAATGACTGTATCAAATGCAGTCACATACCTCATTTATACGTATCTTCTCGTTCCGTTTGATCTTATTTATCTCAGAACAATCGCGTTTATTCTGGTTATTGCTTCTCTTGTTCAGTTTATAGAGATGTTCCTGAGACGGTATATTCCTCAGCTTTATAGTGCGCTCGGAATCTATCTGCCTCTTATTACCACAAACTGCGCGGTGCTCGGTGCGGCTCTTGAAGCTATTGATGAGGGTTATAACTTTATCGAGGGAACTGTCTTTGGTTTTGCTGCGGCGCTCGGATTTACTCTTGCGATCGTTATTTTTGCAGGAGTCAGAGATCGTATGAAATATGCTGATCCTCCGAAATGCTTTAAGGGTCTGGGTATTCTTCTTATTGCGGCGTGCCTCGTTGCTATGGCATTCTCCGGATTCTCCGGTATCAGCTTTGAGTAATACACTATCCCTCTGTGACCTGTATGGTTTACGTGAGAAAGGTATGGTTTAATATGGAATTTTTAGGCGTTATTGCAGTGCCTGTGCTTGTATTTATCGGGCTTGGCGCTGTTATGGGCATAATGCTTGCTATAGCTTCAAAAGCATTTGCCGTAAAGACCGATCCCAGAATTGAGGAGATATCAGAACTTCTCCCCGGTGCGAACTGCGGTGGATGTGGTTTTGCGGGATGTGCGGCTTTTGCACAGGCAGTTGTTGAGGGTAAGGCATCTCCTTCAAAATGTTCGGCTTCCGATGAGGCTGTTGTCGGAAAAATCTGTGTCATCATGGGCGTGGAGGCTGCAAAGACTGTCCGTATGAGAGCACAGGTGATGTGCTCGGGAACTCCCGAAAATGCAAAGAAAAAGTATGTATACAGCGGTATTCCCGACTGTATTTCCGCAGCAACTCTTGGAGGTGGGGATAAGCTTTGTCCGAATGGATGTATCGGTCTCGGTACCTGCGTGAGAAGTTGTGTGTTCGAGGCTATCTCTGTGGTTGACGGAGTAGCAGTCGTTGATTATGAAAAATGCCGTGGTTGCGGTGTGTGTGTTGCGTCTTGTCCCAAAAAGCTCATCGAGCTCATACCCTTTGACAGCCGTCATTGGGTTGGCTGTAAATCCGTTGAAAACGGAAAGGCTACACGTAGTTATTGCGAGGTGGGATGCATAAGCTGCCGCATCTGCGAGAAGAACTGCGAGGCTGATGCTATAAGCATAAATGACAATGTAGCATACATAGTTTATGACAAATGTGTAGACTGCGGTGTCTGCGTTGCCAAGTGCCCCAGAGGTATTATTAAATCTCCCAATGAGATACTGAAAAGCCTTGCAGGGGTAAAATAATTAATAATTTAATGCTACGCCACATTTTTATGTGGTGGAGTTGGATTGATTGAAAAAGACAAAAGGAGACATTCATGAATAATCCTCTTGTTAGTGTCATAATGCCTGCATACAATGCTGAAAAGACGGTTGGTGCGGCAATAGAATCGGTTCTCGGTCAAACATACGAGAATTTTGAGCTTATCGTAATAGATGATTGTTCTAAGGATGATACATATAAGGTAATCTCGGAATACGGCGAAAAGGACAGTCGTGTAAGAGTGTGTCAGAATGAGAAGAATTCCGGAGTTTCAGCTACGAGAAACTACGGTGCAAATATCGCAAAGGGTGAGTATCTTGCGCTTCTTGACAGCGACGATATGTGGAGAGAGGACAAGCTTATTCTTCAGATGAAGTTAATGCTTGAGAATGAGGATTGCCCCTTTTCATTTACAGGTTCGTCCTTTGTAAATGCTGTCGGCGAACCCTTTGACTATATTCTGCACGTTCCGGAAACGGTAAATTACAAAAAACTCTTGAAGCAGAATCTTGTGTCATGTTCATCTGTTATAATCAGACGAGAATTTCTTCTGAAATATCCAATGAAGTATGATAAAATGCATGAGGATTTTGCCACATGGCTTCAGATTCTTAAAAACGAAGGAGATGCAAAGGCTGTTGATGAGCCGCTTCTTCGTTACCGAATTGCTACGGGAACGAAATCTTCAAATAAAATCAAAAGCACACTCATGACATATAGAGTATACCGCTATCTTGGACTGAATATTTTTCAGATAATATACTATCTTCCGATATATACCCTAAGAGGTATAAAAAAATACAGCGGTATCAAAAGTTCAAAGAGTAAATAATCAAAATTTGAATTGATAAAAGGCGGAAATCCCCAATGAAGATCACTTTTATAAATCCTCCCTTCAAAACAGAATATGGTAAATTTTCAAGAGAATCACGCAGCCCCAGCATCGGACACAGTGGTGTTCTTTATTATCCTCTATGGCTGATCTATGCGGCGGCTGTGTGTGAAAAGGAAGGACATGAAGTGTTCTTTATCGATGCCTGCGCTAACTGCATTGATCGCGATACCACTCTTGCAAGAGTTAAAGAAAACGGTGAGTGCGGTCTTTATGTATTTGATACAAGTACTCCGTCAATTTATAGCGATATTGATTTTGCAGGTGCTGTAAAGGATATGTACCCAGAGGCAGTTACCCTTCTTGTGGGTACCCATCCTTCTGCTACCACTGATGAAACTATGGCTGTTGACAGCCGTATAGACGGTATTGCAAGACGTGAGTATGACTATATCGTAAGAGATCTTGCGGCGGTTCTTGATAGGGGTGAGGAGCTTTCCTCTGTCCGTGGTCTTACATACAGATCGGGAGACAGCGTTATTAACAATCCCGACGCAGAGCCTATTACTGATCTTGATGAGATTCCCTTTGCAACGGAGTTCATTAACCGTAGACTTAATCCTAAAGAGTATGTGTTTACTGCGGCGAGATATCCCTCTGTGCAGATATTTACCGGAAGAGGATGTCCTGCAAGATGTAATTTCTGCGTATATCCTCAGACAATGCACGGCCATGCATACAGACTTCGTTCTCCTGAGAATGTGGTTGCGGAATTTGAGTATGTCGTAAATAATATGAAGGGCGTAAAGGAAATCGTTATTGAGGACGATACCTTTACCGCAAATAAAGCTCGTACAGTTACCATTTGCAAGATGCTCATTGAAAAGGGACTTAATAAGAAGATACGCTGGCTTTGTAATGCAAGAGTTAATCTTGACCTTGAAACCATGAAGCTCATGAAAAAAGCGGGATGTCATCTTATTATCCCCGGTATCGAGAGTGTCAGTCAGGATATACTTAACAATATCAAAAAGGGAACTACCGTAAAACAGATTGAAGATTATATAGCTAACGCAAAGAAAGCGGGGCTTATGATCCACGCATGTTACATGGTGGGAAACAAGGGTGAGACTCATGAGACAATGGAGGCTACCCTTAAAGCTGCACTCAGATTCAAAACTGATACAGCTCAGTTCTTCCCGCTTATACCTTATCCCGGTACAGAGGCATATCACTGGGCAAAGGATAACGGATATATTTCCGGAAAGTACGATGAGTACTGTAAGGAGGACGGAACTCTTAACTGCGTTCTTACTCTCCCCGGACTTACTCCCGATGAGCTTGTGAAATTCTGTGCCAAGGCACGTAAGAAATATTACATCCGTCCATGGTATATTTGTCACAGAATCTGGATGGGTATTCGCGATCCTTATGATCTTAAGCGTTCACTCAAGGCTTTCAAAAAGCTTGCTAAGTCCCTTGTGAAAGGTGAATGATCGTGACTATAAACATTATCAGTACGGTAAACGGGCTTGAAAATGAGGGAATGAGGAATGTTGCTTCTCATATGATAAAGGAGCTTGAGGGGATATGTAATGTCAAGCTCTCAGCCCTTGGCAATCCGGTGGAATGTATGAAAAATTCCATCGGCGCAGATGCAGTACTCGTGTTTGCAAGGGCAGCAGCAAAAACTGCTTTTCTTGCAAAGGTAGTGCGTATTTTCTGCAAGAAAGTATACTTTGTTCTCGTCCAGAAGCCCGAGCCTGTTTTCATAGAGAAGCTCGGAAAAAGTATAAAAAAATTCTCTTTTTTTACTTCTGTTCCCGAGGATGCTGAGGAGGTACGCAGTCTCGGATGTACGGTGTATCCTCTTAGTATCGGAATAAATAAGATGAAATTTCATCCTGCGGTGAATGCAGATGAAAAGTCCGCACTCCGCAAAAAGTATGGTTTTACTGATGACATGCCTCTCGTGATTCATGTGGGGCATCTTTCGCAGGGCAGAGGTCTTGAAGATTTCACTCATCTGCCGAAAGAAAGATTCCAGAGGCTTGTTGTTGCCAGCGGAATGTTCAATGGCGATGAAGTGGAGAGGGCACTTGCCGAGGATGGAGTGACCATTCTGAAAGAGTACCTGCCTGATGTAAGCGAGGTTTACAGAATGGCGGATGTGTACCTGTTTCCCACAAAATCTGCGGAGTTTGTTATAAGTGTACCTCTGTCTGTCATGGAGGCATTATCATGTGGAATCCCCGTTGTGGCGTATGACAAAGTGGCAGGAATAAGAATGCTTAAAGAGCATACTGACAGTATATATTACGTAAATGGGCCAACAGAGATCGAAGCTGTGACAGAGGGGATTTTAAAGAATTCCTCCGACGGTTTCGGCGATCTTATTTCGGATATCCCCGAATGGTCTGATGCGGCAAAAGAACTGTATGATATTCTTTTTGAGAATTGCAGATCTCACTAAATTTTTGATTGGAGTTGTGTTATGAAGCCCTTTGTGTGTTTCATGGGACTTGACGGTTCGGGGAAGTCCACGGGAATAGAATATGCACGTAAGACACTTGCCGAACGTGGCGTGAAGGTTCGAGTTGTGAGAGCTGCATACGTGGTAAAGGTCATGTCCGTATTCACGAAGCTGGGAAAGAAAATCCTTATGAAAGGGAACAGCGATCCTTTCTCGGGAGATTACAAGGAATATCTTGAAAAAATGCGTAAAAAGGCGAACTCCGGTGGATTTTATTACAAGGTGTTCAGTGCACTTACCACCGCTGAGTTCAAGATGCAGATATTCTTCAATATAACGCTGAGACGCCTTTTCGGACAAACTCTTCTTGTTGACAGATATATCTACGATAATGCTGTTACCTATGCAGCGAATATGGGACTCGGTGAGGACTATATGAAAAAGACTATCGAGGGAAAATGGAAACGTGCCCCGAAGCCCGCAAAGATAATCTACATCAAGACCCCTATAGATGTATGCCTGTCAAGAAAAGACGATATTCCCGATCCTTTGTATCTTGAGATAAGAAAACCTCTTTATGAAAAGATCTCTGATATGTACGGAGCGACGGTCATAAGTGGGGATGACGGTCTTGAGCGTATGCAAAGTGAGATCATGGATGCACTTGACAGTGTGCTTGATACGAAGAAATAATCATCTGCAATTTTTGCAAATGCAGAAAACGGAGGCTCTGACATATGGTAAATAAGCTTATTGTCATCGGAATTGACGGAATGGATTACGATGTAGTCAGACGTCATGAGGACATACTTCCCAATATTTCAAAAATGATGAAGGAACGTAGCTATCCACGGCTCCGTTCCGTTTTTCCTGCTGATACCACCCCTGCGAGGTCTAGTATCTTCACGGGAATGGATCCGTCTGAGCACGGTATCATAAATTTCGTGAATATGGGTGACAGGGAGAATAAATATAAGCCGATTTCTTTTGAGGATGACGTGTTCAAGGGTAAGACATTCTGGGATGAACTGAACCGTCAGGGGTATAAATGTGCGGTACTTTTTCCCATGAACATAAAGCATGGCTGGGATATTGATACCCTTATGATAACCCGTCCTTATGAGAATAAGATGCGTGTGCATCCTGCGGAGAAGGAAAGCCTTTATTCTCCGAACCCCGACATTCTTTGTACAGATATGAAATTCACCTCCGAGAAGAGCCTTGGAGCCCTCAAAGACGACTTTATTGCTAAATCAAATGAGGAATTCCGTATAACTAAGGCGGTTGTAGAAAACGAAGATGTGGATCTTCTTTTCACATATTTCTCAGCGGTAGACGGAATACAGCACGATTTCTGGCGCCATTACGATGAGAATCATCCCGAATATCCCGGGAAGACGGATTTTTCAAATGTGGTTCCCGATATGTATAAGCTTGCAGACAGCTTTGTTGGTGAGCTTGCAGAGATGTGCCCGGATACACCTATCCTCGTGCTAAGCGATCACGGTCACGGTGCACGTCCCGTATATGTAGCAAGAGTAAAT
>JAZUBE010000088.1:0-2147 GCA_045638325.1 Eubacteriales bacterium | reverse complement strand
GATGAAGGGTTACCCCATCTCTGACTTCCACCATGGTCCTATTGCTCAGATCCACACCGGTGACCTCGTGTTCGTACTTGCTCCCGCAGGTAAGTCGGATCGTAGCCATGTCGTTCTGTGAGCCAAGGAGTTGCAATAGTTGCTTGTCTTCCTAAGACCGCTTGGCCTCCGACTTACAAGATCAAGATGAAGGGTTACCCCATCTCTGACTTCCACCATGGTCCTATTGCTCAGATCCACACCGGTGACCTCGTGTTCGTACTTGCTCCCGCAGGTAAGGTTGAGGATGATTGCCTTGAGATCATCCGCAAGCTCCACGGCGTTGAGGCTGATATTGTTGTTCTCACCGATGATGAGAAGGCTGTATTTGAGGGTTGCACCAAGGTGCTTCTCCCCTATACCGGAAGTGAGTTTACCTCTGTATTCATGCAGGTAATGTTCTTCCAGATGCTCGCTTGCAAAATGACTATCGTTCGCGGAATCGATCCCGACGTTGCAGGTGTTATCAACAAGGTAACCATTACAAAATAATCACAGAAGGGAAGCCTGCCCACCCGACAGGCTTTTCCTTGTTTATAAGGAAAAAGAAAACCCAAAGCTTTATACCGAATAGTCTATATAAAAGTTTTTGGGGCTGTCAGGGGCGTTTTTCAAAAAGCTTCTGACCTGATCCCGAGGCGGAGCCTCGGATGCAATTTGCAGATAAAAGAAAGGATAGGACAAACTATGAACAACCCTAACGGCGAGCTTCTTATTATCGGAATGCGCGGATGCGAGGATTTTGTGGCTGAGGTGGACGCATATCTTACCGCAGGACTCGGTGACCGCAACAAAACATATATCTCCAAGGTAGACTGTCCAAGATTCGGTTCCGGTGAGGCGAAGGCGCTTCTTCACGAATCCATGAGAGGACATGATGTGTTCATTGTCTCAGACTGCTTCAATCACGGAGTAACATATAAGATGCATGGCATTGAGGTACCCATGAGCCCCGATGATCATTTCCAGGATCTTAAGAGAGTTATCCACGCTATTGCAGGTAAGGCAAGACGTATCAACGTTATCATGCCCATGCTCTATGAGGGCAGACAGCACAGACGTACCGCAAGAGAATCTCTTGATTGTCCCATGGCACTCCAGGAGCTTGTGAATATGGGTGTATCAAATATCATCACCTTTGATGCCCACGATCCCCGTGTGCAGAATGCTATTCCTCTCCACGGGTTTGACAATGTGCGTCCTACTTATCAGATGATCAAGGCGCTTGTTCATACCTATCCCGATATCTCTCTTTCTCACGATGATCTCATGGTTATCGCTCCGGATGAGGGCGCAATGACCCGTACAATGTATTATGCATCCGTTCTCGGAATCGAGCTTGGTATGTTCTATAAGAGACGAAACTACTCTGTTATCATTGACGGAAAGAATCCTATCGAGGCACATGAGTATCTTGGCCGCGATCTCTCCGGTAAGGATGCTATTGTAGTTGACGACATGATATCTTCCGGTGAGTCTATTATCGATGTTGCAAAGCAGCTTAAGGAGAGAGGCGCTAACAGAGTGTTCCTCTTCGAGACATTCGGCCTGTTCTGTAACGGTCTTGAGGTGTTCGATAAGGCTTACGCTGACGGACTCTTCGATAAGGTGTTTACCACAAACCTCATTTATCGTATTCCCGAGCTTGCTTCCCGTGAGTGGTATGTGGAGGTTAATATGTGCAAGTATACCGCGTATATCGTGGAGACTCTCCACCGCGACGGTACCATAAGCGATCTTCTCAATCCCGTTAAGCGTATCCATAACCTTCTTGATGCTCAGAATGAGCATCTTGCAAAGCTTAAGGGTGAGCAGAACTAATTGATTTTTTCGGGAACTTTTTCAAAAGTTCCCGGGACCCTCAAAAACTTTCTGAGAATAATTTGAAAGTTTTTGCAGAGCTCGAGGCGGAGCCTCGAAATAAAGTGTGTATACAGGAATATAAAAATGCTTGATTTTAAGAATAAAGTTTCCGAAATAATCTCTGCTGCTGTTCTTGCTGCATACGCACGGGATCGTCCCTAAAACGCTCTTGAATCTCCTTCAACTTAGGCTGCATGCGCTGCATCATGACACTCGATTTTGTCGAGCTCCTCATCAACGGTAGC
>JAZUBE010000087.1:0-2553 GCA_045638325.1 Eubacteriales bacterium | reverse complement strand
CGGTCTTAGGAAGACAAGCAACTATTCCGCCTCCTTGGCACACAGAACGACCTGGCTACGATCCGACCTCCTTTGGTCGGATTTCAAATACGCCATAAAGCGCAACTGGAAGCAGGCTCTCCCCGTAGGCATTGTAGATATTATACTGTCAGTCCTTCTTGTGTATGATATTATCTGGTTCAATGCAAATTCCGGTGGTAGCATATCACTGTTCGTCATACTAAGCTGGGCGATACTTATAATCTACCTCTTTATGAGACTTTACATTTATCCCATGCTTGTAACGTTTGATCTGAAGTTCACAAAGCTTTTCAAAAATGCTCTTATTTTTGCGATTGCAGGTATCAAGCGCAACATTATGGCACTTATCGGAATTCTGCTCGTAGTATTTATAACATTTATTCTCCTTGTTTCCATACTCCCTATCGGAATCGTCATTCCCTTTATGATATTCTTCTCCCTTATCGGATTTATCAGCACTTACGCATCATATCCCAAAATCAAGCAGATCATGATCGATCCTTATTATGCTGAACATCCCGATGAAACGCCTCCCGATGAATACGGCGGAAGCGAAATCGAAGATGACTTCCCGGAAGATAAAGAAATTTAAAAAGATATATAAAACCACCCTTTCGGGTGGTTTTATCTTTATTTGTCGCATCCGCAGCTACCGGAACAAGCGGTCCCAAGGTCATTCTTATCTGTATATCCTCCGATAGAAGGGGGACAAAATTCCGATACAGGGAAAGACATCTTTTTGAAAAGTGTACATGGATCATCCTCAGTGGGAGCAACGCACTCCTTCTTCGGAACACAATATTCAGCTGCACTTATGAGATACTGAGCAGGTCTCTCAATACGGACTACCGAGAAAAATCCCAGTGACACAAGAAGCTTGTTGGAATTATCATCATCTGAGAGACAACTCTCAACATGACAGCATACTCCTTCGGGAATATCGTCAACAGTACAGCAACAACAGCAGTTGTGTCTTGGTTCGACAACTTTTGAATTCAGAATAATGGGGTCTACTGTTTCAAGCACAGCGATGGGGAGATTGGTGGTATGCTTGCACTTCCCTCTTCCCTCTGCAGGAGGACAAAAGCCCGAGCATCCTTTCTCACTCTTGAATACACTCACATTGCCTTCGCTTCCGAAAAGAATGACCTTCTTTTCGACTACAGCGATTCCTTCAAATTCCTGAACATTTCCCGGGCCAACACAAGCCTCACATACTATTTTTACAAATATTTTTATAGTGAGCTGATAAAACCCACGATTGAACGGTACAGGATCAATATCGATATATGACCACAGTACCTTTGCACTCTTTGCTCTGACTGCACAGGTACGTTCAATGATCTCCTGACCGAAACAGGTCAGAAAGACTCTCACATCCTCAAAACAGTCCTTGTCACGGCAAGAGTCAAGCACGCGGTATGTATCTATACATACCATTTCCTTTGCAGCGCTATGTCCGCAGAGTCCTTTGTCTGCCATTTTCATGACCGATCCTTTCTCTTGAAGTCTCAGACGGATATCCGTCTTCTCTAACAGGATATGCAGACACAGAAATTTTGATAAAAACAAAAAGAGCCGACCCTTGGTATACTCCTTAGGTGGCTCTTAATTTGATTCTCTTATTACAGATACTTCTTGAGAGTTTCGGGAAGCTTTTCAGCCTCAACGGAAGAAGTAACAACCGCATTAACTCCTGCCTTCTCGCAGAGAGCATCGATAGCGAGCATCATCTTCTCAAATGCATCAATATCATCTCCGCAGATCTTAAGAGCAGAGTCGATAAACAGATCTGTAATGTCATGGTTACTTGCAAGTATTCCGGCCGCAAAACCATAAAGTGCGGTTGCATCGGTTACTGCATACTCATCTGTATCTATAAGGCGAATCTGGTACTTCACATCAAATCTCAGCTTGTCACCCTTCTCAAGACAGATGACAGAGCCGTTTGACTTCTCGATAGCAGCATTTGCCATCTCGATAAGAGTCTTTGTTTTACCTGTACCTTTTAAGCCGACGATTAACTTGATCATAAGAATCCTCCAAATGTTATATACCGTTTGATCGAATGCACTTTCGATCTTTCTGTGTATATTATATCACAACAACCAGCGAATTTCAATAGTTTTTTCGTAAAAAGTGCCAAAGATGTGAAATTTTTTTATAAACACAAGATCAGGGCGAAGTACCTTCAAGGTACCTCGCCCTCAAATTTATGATTTACTGCATTCTTGCCTCAAGAGCTGCCTTCTGATCCTCGTAGCCGGGCTTTCCGAGAAGAGCGAACATGTTCTTCTTGTATGCCTCAACACCGGGCTGGTTGAAGGGGTTAACTCCAAGGAGATAACCGGAGATCGCGCAAGCAAGCTCGAAGAAATATACCATATAACCGAAGGTATATGCACTTCTGTTCTCAAGCTCGATCACGATATTGGGAACACCACCGTCATTGTGTGCAAGAAGAGTACCGAGCATAGCGGTACGGTTTACATCGTGGAGATCCATACCGGAAAGGAAGTTAAGACCGTCAAC
>JAZUBE010000086.1:0-2067 GCA_045638325.1 Eubacteriales bacterium | reverse complement strand
GGAGCAAAACGGTGCCGCAATGTCTCTCGGACGTGTTGCAACATTTTTTGATATTTATATTGAACGTGATATAAAGTCCGGTATCCTCACCGAGGAATCAGCTCAGGAGCTTATTGATGATTTTGTTATCAAGCTCCGTATGGCTCGTCATCTCAGAACTCCGGAGTACAACGAGCTGTTCGGAGGCGATCCTATGTGGATCACCGAAGCTGTGGGAGGTATGGGCGAGGACGGCCGTACACTTGTTACAAAGTCCAGTTTCCGCATTCTTAATACTCTTTATACTCTTGGTTCCTCTCCTGAGCCTAACCTTACTGTTCTTTGGTCAGGAGCGCTGCCCGAGGGCTTCAAGAAGTTCTGTGCAAAAGTGTCTATCGATACAGACTCCATCCAGTATGAGAATGACGATATCATGCGTCCCATCTATGGTGACGATTATGCTATTGCTTGTTGTGTGTCCGCTATGAAGATCGGTAAGCAGATGCAGTTCTTCGGCGCAAGATGTAACCTCGCAAAGCTTCTTCTTATCGCTATAAACGGTGGATATGATACTACCAGCGGTATGCACATAGGTCCTCAGATGCCTGTACTTGAGGGTGATGTTCTTGACTATGATACTGTGCTTGAGCGTTTTAACATTTACACTCACTGGCTGTCAAAGCTCTATGTTAACACTATGAATGTTATACACTACATGCATGATAAATATTGCTATGAAAAGATCCAGATGGCACTCCATGATTCCGATGTTCACAGATTTATGGCATTCGGTATAGCAGGACTTTCTGTAGTTGCCGACTCGCTCAGTGCAATCAAATATGCTACAGTAAAACCTATCAAAGATGTTAATGGATTTATTACTGAATTTGACACTATCGGTGATTTTCCCAAGTATGGAAACGATGATGACCGTGTAGATCTTATTGCAAGGGAGAGGGCACATAATTTTATCACAGAGCTTCGCCGTACCCCTACATACAGAGGCGCTGAACATACTCTTTCCGTACTCACTATAACTTCAAACGTAATGTACGGTAAGAATACCGGTGCAACTCCCGATGGACGTAAGGCATCAGCGGCATTTGCTCCCGGTGCTAATCCCATGCACAACAGAGAAGAGAACGGCGCTCTTGCTTCTCTTAACTCTGTTGCCAAGATAAGTTATGATGATTGCCGTGACGGTGTTTCAAATACCTTCTCTATTACTCCCGATGCTCTGGGACGTGACGATTCCGAGAGAACTTCAAATCTTGTTTCTATCCTTGACGGATATTTTGCAAAGAAGGCACATCATATCAACGTAAATGTTCTCAGACGTGAAACCCTTATGGAAGCTTATGAGAATCCCGAGGCGTACCCCAATCTCACTATCCGTGTATCAGGTTATGCTGTTAATTTCCATAAACTCTCACGTGAACAGCAGCGAGAAGTAATCAGCCGTACTTTCCACGAATCTATATGACCGGACGTGTAAATTCGATTCAGTCACTTGCGGCTGTTGACGGTCCCGGTGTAAGATTTGCTGTGTTTATGCAAGGATGCCATCTCAGGTGCGGATATTGCCATAATCCGGATACATGGGATATTCACGGTGGTGTGGAGTATACTTCCGAGGAAATAGTCAGACGCTGTGAGCGATATAAAGAATATTTCGGCGAAAACGGCGGGATAACGCTATCAGGCGGTGAACCGCTCCTGCAGGCAGGATTTGCCGGTGAGGTATTCCGAATGTGCAGAGAGAAGGGAATAAATACTTGCCTTGATACGTCAGGAGCTGTACCTTTGACGGATTCTGTTAAAACCGTTTTGCAGTATACAGACAGAGTGCTTCTCGATATAAAATTCTCGGATGAAGAATTGTACAGAACCTGTGTTGGATGTTCAATGGATATGCCCCTTGAGTTTCTTAAGTACATTTCTAAAAAAGGAATACCCGTTACACTTCGCCGTGTGATAGTTCCGGGACTTAACGATGACGATGTCGCAGATCTCAGATCAATTTGCGATATATATGAATCGGTTGATAATGTGGAGCTTTTACCGTTCAGGAAAATGTGCAGGGTAAAG
>JAZUBE010000085.1:0-6418 GCA_045638325.1 Eubacteriales bacterium | reverse complement strand
TTTTCAACACTGCAGATCTCGTGGTAGTGGGCAATTATTGCGGAAGCCAGTCCGTCGGTGCTGTTGGTGCGACCACAGTTATCACGAATCTTATAATCAACCTTTTTATCGGTCTTTCAATCGGTGCAGGTGTTTCCGTTGCTCATGCTTACGGCAGACGTGACGACAAGACTCTCCACCGTATCGTTCACACGGTAGTTCCCTCCGCTGTTATTCTCGGCCTCGTACTCACCGTTGTGGGTATCTTCACTGCTGAGCCTCTCCTGAGACTCGTCAGCACTCCCGAGGATATTCTCCCCCTCTCTGCTACATACATGAAGATATACTTTGCCGGTATGACGTTCACCATGCTCTATAACTTTTCCGCATCGGTGCTCCGTGCCGCAGGAGATTCCAAAAGCCCTCTTATTTACCTCACCATCGCAGGTGTTATAAACGTAGTTCTGAATCTGTTCTTTGTGATCATGCTTGATATGAATGTGGCAGGTGTTGCACTTGCAACATCTATCTCTCAGGGTATTTCAGCCGCTCTCATGGTCGTTGCACTTATGCGACGTACCGACGGATGCAAGTTCATTTTCAGAAAGATGAAATTCTATAAGCCTCAGCTCATCAAAATGATTCGCATCGGTATCCCTGCCGGTATTCAGGGGTCGATCTTCTCTTTTTCTACAACGATCATCCAGTCCTCCATCAACAGCTTCGGTGCAGCGGCACTTTCCGGAAGCTCTGCTTCCGCCAATATTGAGTCGTATGTATATATGTGCCTCTACTCCTTCAATCAGTCTGCTGTTACATTTATCGGACAGAATCAGGGAGCAAGAAAATTCGACCGTGTCCGCAAATCAATGTGGATCTGCCTTACCTGCGTTACCATAGTAGGTGTAATCGGTGGTGCTGTTGCATATTTCTTCGGTCCTGAGCTACTCTCCCTTTTCAGTATTTCACGAAGCGACACCGCAGCATTCAGCCACGCAATGATCCGTCTCGGATTCATATGTCTGCCATACTTCCTTTGTGGAATCATGGATGTAACCACCGGTGCACTCCGCGGAATGGGTTCATCCGCTGTTCCTATGATAATATCGATCGCAGGAATATGCGCATTCCGTGTGGTATGGAATTACACTGTATTCAGTGCTTATCCCACACCCAGATGCCTGTACGCTTCCTTCCCTATCTCTTGGGCAATAACCTCGGTATGTCAGTTTGTTGCATTTTTCATAGTATACAAAAAGCTCAAGAAAGCTGATTCTGCAGATGCTTTGATATAATTATCCTAAACCGTTTCACGGATTTTCCGGAAACGGTTTTTGTTTTAATACGATATTTCCGAAAATATGTATAAAATATTTCTTTTTGGTGTAGATTTTTTCGTTATAATGTGTTAGAATGGTAAAAGCGGTATTGGCCGCAAATTCTCTCCCACAGTATAAAGGAGAAATAAAATGAAAAAGAAAATCTATAAAGGCGCAAATCTTAATGAAATTTCCTTCCCTCTCGGCGGTATCGGTACCGGTTCCATCGGCCTCGGCGGAAACGGCAGACTTCTCGACTGGGAGATATTCAACAATGCAGCAAAGAACAGCATAAACGGATTCTCTCACTTTGCCATTAAAGCCGAAAAGGACGGCAAGGTTATTGATGCACGTGTTATGCAGGGTGACTACACCAAAAATTACACCGGTCAGCCCGGTCTTACCTTCGGTCACGGAATCCCCAACACAACAATGGCAGGATTTCCTCATTTCAGAAACTGCACTTTCCAGGGTGAGTATCCTATTGCAAAGGTAAATCTTGACGAGCCCTCATTCCCCGGAAAGGTAACTCTCACCGCATTCAATCCCTTTATTCCTCTCAACGCTGATGATTCAGGGATTCCTGCGGCATTCTTTGAGTATTCCGTCAAGAATACATCCGATGAGGAACTTGACTATATTGCGGCAGGTACCATAAAGTTCCCCCGTGAAAAAGGATTCTCCACCGTATTTAACGACAAGGGATTTACCGGAGTCTCCACCTCCAGCGAAAAGAACGAGCCCGGTGACACATGGTACCGTGAACTGACTCTTGCCACCGATGCAACCGAAGATGTGGCTGTCCAGCAGTACTGGTTCCGTGGAATGTGGTACGACCATATTGAGACATACTGGATGAACTTCACCGCACCCGGACTTCCGGCTCCGAGAACATACGATACTGTCGGTGACAATGATCATGCCTCTCTCTTCGTTAAGAAAACCGCAAAGCCCGGCGAGACTGTTACATTCCGTTTCGTGATCTCCTGGTGTGCTCCTTACCATATCAACTGGTGGAGACCTCAGAAGGAAAAGGATGAAAATGGTGAGGAAAAGGATATCGTAATGAAAAATTACTACTCCTACCGTTTCCCCACATCCACCGACAGTGCTAAATATGCGATCAAAAACTGGAACAGACTCTACAAGGCTACGAAGAAATATCACGACGTTATGTTCTCCTCTACTCTCCCCGATGAGATCATCGATGCAGTATCCGCTACTGTATCTGTGCTGAAAACAGCAACCGTTCTCAGAATCGGCGAGAATGGTGATTTCTACGGTTGGGAAGGACTTTGCGAGAATTCAGGCTCATGCGAGGGTACCTGTGCGCACGTATGGACTTATGTTTACACCACTTGTTTCCTGTTCCCCGAGCTTGAAAGAAACATCCGTGTAAACGATTATAAGTACAATCAGACTGAAGCCGGTGAAGTGATTTTCCGTACCTCTATTCCTTTCGGTACTCCTCCGGCAACCAATCGCTCCTGCGTTGACGGACAGATGGGCGGTGTACTCAAGACTTACCGTGACTGGAAGATCTGCGGTGATGATGAGTGGCTGAAGAGCATCTGGCCCTCCGTTAAGAAGGCTATCGAATTTGCATGGAGCAAGGATAACAAGGACGAGTGGGATCTCAATCACGACGGCGTTCTTGAAGGTCGACAGCACCACACTCTTGACACCGAGATGTTCGGTACCTCCTCATGGCTCCAGGGCTTCTACATGGCAGGACTCCGTGCAGGCTCCATTATGGCCCGTTACCTGGGTGACGATGCAGCGGCAGATGAGTATGATGAACTCTTTGCCAATGGTACAAAGTTCATGAATGAGGAACTGTTCAACGGAGAGTATTTCTTCCAGAAGGTCGATCTTTCCGATAAGGTAATGCTTGAGCATTACTGCAAGGGTAATCCCAGCGTCTTCGGTGGTGACGCTATGGATGAATACTGGAACAACGAATGCGGTGAGATCAACTACCAGATCTCAGAGGGATGTGAGATCGACCAGGTTCTTGCGCAGTGGCACTGTGACATCCTCGGACTTGGTGACATCTACGATCCCGAGAAGCTCGACACTGCACTTCTCTCTATCTTCAAGTACAACTTCAAGGAGAGTATGCGTGACGAGTACAACCCCTATCGTGTATTCTGTGCAAATGACGAGGCAGGTACCATCATGTGCTCATTCCCCCGCACACGTCCTGCTATTCCGATCCTGACCTCATGTGAGACAATGCACGGATTTGAATACTCCTTCGCAGGACTTCTTATGAGCCGTGGTCACATTGACAAGGGACTTCGCGTTGTTCGCGGTGTACGTGACCGCTATGACGGAAAGAAGCGTAATCCCTGGAATGAGATCGAGTGCGGATCAAACTATTCACGTTCCATGTCCAGTTTCTCATTCCTCCCCATCCTTTCAGGTATGGAATTTGACATGGTAAAGGGACACCTCGGCTTTGCACCTAAGGTAAACAAGGACAACTTCAACTGTCTGTGGTCTCTTGATGCCGCTTGGGGTAATGTTGAAATAAAGGATACCTCTGCCGCCCTGAAGATCGCTGCAGGTGCTCTTACCCTGAATACTTTCTCAGTAGCAGGAATTCCCGACGGAGCATCTGTTACCGTTGACGGCGATGCAGTTTCTGCTGAGGTAAAGAACGGCACAGTTTACTTCAAGTCCCCTGTTAAGATTAAAAAGGCTCTCCGAATCACATACTGATGAAAGAAATAAAATTCCCCTACGGTAAAGAACACCTTACTCATTCTTTTGATGAGACACAGCTTTCGGGCATTCTTCTGTCAGATATAAATGAGTATGATCCCGGTAAAAGCGAGTATGAGCTTGTACGGGATGCCATGACGACACCCATCGGATCGCCTACTCTCAGTGAGCTTGCGATAGGTAAAAAGAATATAGTCATAATCGCAAGTGACCATACCCGTCCCGTACCAAGTAAGGTGATAATCCCCGAAATGCTTAAACAGCTACGTGATGGTTCACCGGACTCAGCGATAACCATTCTCATTGCCACGGGATGCCACAGAGGCACCACAAAGGAGGAGCTCGTCTCCAAATTTGGTGAAGATATCGTTCAGCGTGAACGCATCGTTGTACACGACTGTGACGACAGAGAAATGCTTGTAAATATCGGTACACTTCCCTCAGGAGGGATATGTGAGATAAACAGACTTGCCGTAGAGGCTGATCTCCTCGTTGCCGAGGGATTCATTGAACCGCACTTTTTCGCAGGATTCTCGGGGGGACGCAAGAGCGTTCTCCCGGGAATTGCGGGACGTTCTACAGTTCTCGCAAACCACTGTTCCGAGTTTATCGCTCATCCGGATGCACGTACAGGTATCCTTGAGGGAAATCCGATTCACAAGGATATGCTGTGGGCGGCAAAGAAAGCAGGGCTTGCGTATATCGTAAACGTCGTACTGAACGAAGAAAAGAAGGTCATATTTGCCGCATCAGGAGATCCTGTAAAGGCACACGATACAGGCGTACGGTTTCTCCGTGAGAAATGCGCAGTTCCGGCAATTCCGTCTGATGTAGTTATCTCAACAAACGGTGGATATCCACTTGACCAAAATGTGTATCAGGCTGTAAAAGGAATGACTGCCGCCGAGGCGACAGTCAAAAAAGATGGTGTTATCATCATGATCGCAAAGTCTGACGATGGTATTGGTGGTGAGCATTTCTACAGGCAGCTTGCCGATGAGCCCGATATCGGGAAAACAATGGAACTGTTCCTCAGTCGGAGCAGAGATGAGACCGTACCCGATCAGTGGCAGACACAGATATTCCTGCGCATCCTTTCCCACGCACGTGTTATTTATATATCGGAAATTCCCGATGAGACAGTGCAGATGATGCATATGACACCGGCACATTCCATAGGCGAGGCTATCTCTATTGCAAAAGAGATTCTCGCCGGAAATGACATAAGAATAACCGTTATCCCCGATGGGGTATCGGTTATAGTTGAACAGTAGCATTATAAAAAACTCCGATGCAGGTTTAAAGCCTGTATCGGAGTTTTTTATTTAATTATACATCAGCTCCGGCAAGCATACGGCGAAGGAGTGTCACGTCAGCAGAATTCACAGTGCCGTCGCGGTTGTAGTCCGCACCGTATTCGGTGGAAATCACACCTCCGGAGAGCTTACGGCTGAGCAGTGTCGCATCGGAGGAGTTGACAGAACCGTTGTCGTCAACGTCGCCACAGAGGATGAGGCGGAAGTTTACACCATTCTCCTCGGCATACTCAGCCATGGGAGCAGTATCGTAACATCTGAGCGTCAGTTCCGCACATCCGTCGAACACATCCTCACCGATAGTCTCGATGCTATCATATATGTATATTTCACCGAGAGAGATACAACAGTCGAATGCACCTGTTCCAAGCTCGGTTACAGACTCGGGGATTTCGATACCTGTAAGCGCATAGCAGAATGCGAACGCACCGTCACAGATGGTTTCAAGTGTTGAAGGAAGATTCACACCCTCAAGCTTCTTACAGAACGCAAATGCACCCTCGCCGATCACAGTAACACCCTCGGGAATGGTCACGGAGGTGATGGTGTTGTTAAACGCAAATGCCTGCGCACCGATAGCGGTAACACCATCGGGGATGATGACATCGCCACCGATACCGTTGTACTTAGTGAGAATGCCGGATTCGTCTATATCGAAAACAAGCATGTACCGAATACCTCGGTCTGAAACATATGAATGAGCATACGAATCAATGTAACAATAAATAGTCAGGTTTGTACATCCTGAAAATGCATCAGGACCTATACTTGCCACGCCATCGGGAATTATCACGTTCGTGAGGCTGCTGCAGTAGTAGAATGCATAATTACCAATACTCGTTACACTGTCAGGGATTGTAATGCTCGTGAGGCTGTAGCAGTCGTAAAATGCATAATTACCAATGCTTGTCACGCTGTCACCGATTGTAACGCTTGTAAGGCTGTAGCTGTTGTAGAATGCATAATCACCAATGCTCGTCACACTGTCACCGATTGTAACGCTTGTAACGCTGTCGCAGTAGTAGAATGCATAATTACCAATACTGGTAACGCTGTCACCGATTGTAACGCTTGTAA
>JAZUBE010000084.1:0-7604 GCA_045638325.1 Eubacteriales bacterium | reverse complement strand
CATTGTATGCTTTATTATAAATCAAAGGATTAAGGAGAATCAGAGATGAGTGTTGTAAAACTGACAAACGATAATTTTGAAATCGAGGCTGTAAAGTCCGATAAGCCTGTGTTTATTGATTTTTATGCGGATTGGTGCGGTCCCTGTAAGATGGTGGCACCTATCGTGGAGGAGATCGCTGATGAGCGTGATGACGTGAAGATCTGCAAGGTAAATGTAGATGATGCGCCGGAGATTGCTGCCATGTTCGGAGTACAGTCAATCCCCACGCTTATAGTGATGAAAGATGGAAAGGTTGCCGCAGCAACAATGGGTGCAATGCCTAAGGCGCAGCTTACGAAGTTTATCGACGAGGCTATCGGCTGATTGGAATTTATAACTCCTGCTTACCAAATTGGAAGCAGGAGTTTATTTTTGCTCTATCTCTTCTTCTATTTTTTGCACTACTACACTCATTTTTATATCGAGGGCACTGCAGATGCGGTATAGTGTTTCGAGTGTCGGACATCTTTCTCCGCGTTCAATGGCACTTAGATGGCTTCGCCCTATATTTGCGAGACCGCTTAGTACTTCTTGGGAAAGACCGCTTTTGCTCCGAAAATATGAAATAGCTCTGCCGACTGCAACGGAATCAAGAGTATGTTCAAACATAAATATCACCTCATTCTATATTGTATTACGAATATACAGAAAGCTTGAACACATATGTTGACAATTGAACACTTATGTGTTATAATTTTTTCGCCAGACTGTGTTCTGTAAATATGAAAAAGGAGAAATTATATGAAAAAACTGATGATTTTGGCACTTGTGTGTGCTATGTGCCTTTGTGCTTGCGAAGACAAAAAAGATGGAGAAAATGGTGCGACAAACGATACCGGGACTCCTGCGGTTACAACTTCTGTAAAGGAGGAGACAGTAGCTGAAACATATGTTGATGAGAACGGTAATATGATCAGTAAATCGGTTTATGATAAAGACGAAAAACTGATCAAAGAGATCTATTATGATCTGGATGGTAATTTGGACTGCTATTATACTTATGAGTATGATGAAAAGAATAATGTTACAAAGATGTGCGGTTATGACAGTAGTGATGTGCTTATGGATATTACCGAGTATACATATGACAGTAACGGTAACAGAACAAAGCAAATTACAAAAGACAGTGCGGGTAAAATAGAATTGTGGTGCGAGACAGAATACGATGATAAGGGAAATGAGATTAAAGATAAATATTATGATGAGAACGGAGTTCTTGAGGGTTATGTTGAGTATGAGTATGAGGACGGAAAATGTGTGAAGATGGTGGCTTATGATGCTGCAGGTAAAGAAACAAATATTACGGAATATGAGTATGATGAAGCAGGAAGAGTGATAAAGGAAATATATTATTTTGATGGTGAATTTAGCCATTACAGCGAATTGAAGTATAATGATACGGGTGATGTTATAGATTCAATAGATTATGATAAAGACGGTAATGTTATTGAAAATGAAGGCGATGGCGTAATTGTTTATTGAACTGATATTGAGTAATAAGCTGATAATAAAAAGCAGACTTCGGTCTGCTTTTTTGATTTGTATAATTGCTTCATCTTCTCCCACCCCTTGAAAATCTTTTTATCTTGTGCTACAATAATTATATTGCAAAGTAAAAAGGATTTAAAAAATGAGCAGAGTACAAAAACACCGTGCCGATACAGAATCGCAGTACAGAAAGATGACAGAAACTCCTGTCGCACGTCTTGTACTGATGCTTGGCATACCAACAACCGTGAGTATGCTTATAACGAATGTGTATAATATGGCTGACTCGTATTTTGTCAGTAAGATATCGGTAAGCGCAGGCGGTGCTACCAGTATTGTTTTCGGAATCATGGCGATACTGCAGGCGTTTGGATTTATGTTTGGTCACGGTGCGGGAAGCAATATTTCAAGGCTTCTTGGGGTGAAAAACACCGATAAGGCAAGCAGATATGCCTCAACAGGATTTTTCTGGGCTATCGTTTGCGGTATCTTTATTATGGTTGGCGGACTTGTGTTTATCACACCGCTGATGAGACTTCTCGGTAGTACGGATACCATCCTTCCTTATGCCAAGGATTACGGCTTCTGGATACTTATTGCGGCGCCTGCAATGACGGGAAGCTGTGTTCTTAATAATGTACTGAGATATGAGGGTAAGGCGGCACTTTCCATGATAGGACTTACCACAGGCGGTATTCTAAACATGGCATTTGATCCGATGTTTATCTTTGGCTTCGATATGGGTATAAGCGGTGCGGGACTTGCTACCGCACTGTCACAGTACATATCTTTCGGGATCCTTCTCACAATGTTCCTTAGCGGACGTACTCAGAGTATTCTTGCCCCTAAGTTTATAGAAAAGGGTTGGCGTGTTGTCGGGGATATAATAATTACAGGACTCCCGAGCCTTGCGAGACAGGGACTAAGCTCCGTTTCAACAATGGTGCTCAACGCTCAGGCAAGAGTGTTCGGTGATGCCGCGATTGCTGCAATGGGTTATGTGGGCAGAACATCAAGCCTGATTTTCTGCGTAGGACTTGGTATCGGACAAGGTTTTCAGCCTGTGTCGGGATTCAATTACGGCGCAAAGAAGTATTCCAGAGTTAAGAAGGCATCTGTATTCACACTCATTTTTGGTATGGCGTTTATGGGGCTTATCTCGGCAGGATGTTTTGCTTTTGCCCCGGAGATAATCGGATTTTTCAGAAAAGAGAGTGCAGTTATAGATATCGGCAGTCAGGCACTGAGAATAATGTGCGTGTTTATCATGTTCTTGCCTGTATCTGTAGTGGCTACCATGCTTTTCCAGAGTATCGGGAAAAGTGCTCATGCACTTGTGCTCTCGTGCCTTCAGAGCGGACTTCTGTTTATTCCGCTTTGCATAATACTTTCGGGATTTTTCGGAGTTGTGGGAATAGAAGTATCACAGCCTCTTGCGTATTTCCTTTCTGCGTTTGTGTCTCTTCCCACAATGATCGTATTTTTCAGGAAATTGCCCCGTGACGGGGAATCGGCATAAATTCTTTCAAAGGGGTGTATGTTATGAAAAAAATAATATCTTTGGTATTAAGCGCAGTTTCGGCACTTTCTGTTTTGGTATCGTGCGGAACTGAGCCTGAGATGACTGCTGATGACATAATAAGCGTAACTTCATCCGATGCAAAGATCTATGCCGACTGGCTCGAAGAAAGGCTTGAAACCGTACCGGACGGTATTACTCTTGGAATCGGTTCCGATGAGGAGTACGGTGTTGATATGACCGGTTTTTCCGATGAGGGGTATATTATACGTTCCGTCGGTGATAAGACTGTTGCATTCGGTAAGACGGAGGACGGTCTTGACAGAGCTGTCAGAGCATATGCTAAGGCTGTTGAAAACGGGCAGACTGATGGTTTTGACGTAGTGTATGGAGAGGGATACCGTGTAAAGAAGTTTACCATAGCAGGACGTGATATTTCCGAGTATTCAATCTATATGGATTGTATGGATGATGAATGTCATAATCTTGCGGCATCGGAACTTCGCGGTTTTATTGGTAAGGCATGCGGGTTTTATCCTGAGATCACCGGTGAGAAGACCGATCACATGATCGTTCTTGAGCAGGTGATGCCCGGGGATGAAAGATACGCAGTTCTCGGTGACGAGGGATTTACTATCTCCGTGAAGGATAATGGGGACTTGTATATTAGCGGTGGTCAATACCGCGGCTGCCTTTTCGGCGTTTTTGAATTCCTTGAGAAGTATGTAGGATGGCGATTCCTTTATGATTTCTATTATATGGAGTCGTATACCTCAGATTATTCCGAGGGTTGTATCGATTACCTCTATGAATCAGAGCATGTGGATGTTCCTGCAGGAATAAATGATACACAGACTCCTGCCGTTTCTTCGCGCCGTATGATCAAAACTGTTACGGATACCGGTGCGTACGGATACAGACAGAAGGATAACTATCACCTTGCGACTGATCCTTCGGTGCAGAAGAAATTTAATGCTTACGGTATACGACACATAGCGTCTCACGGGATTTATGACGGCCCTTATAAGGATTTTGTTGACTATGAGCCTAATGCGTACAGTCAGCCCTGCTTTACAAACGAGGATAACATTGAGATATCCATAGAGTATTACACGAATTACGTTCTTGAGAAAATTGCGGCCGGTGCCGTTGTCGGTAAGGATTTTCTTGAGGTGGATGTGGCACAGCTTGATTCATCCCACTTCTGTATGTGCTCGTCATGTCAGAAATATATGGTTCTTGATGGTGGAAATATCGGTCCTGTGCTTTACTTTACGAACCGTATAGCAGAGGCTATTGCCGAGATCGAACCGGATCTTCATGTTCAGATGCTCGCTTATATGGGTACCTGCAGTGTTCCGAAGGTAACTCGCCCTCTTGATAATGTTTCCGTATCATACTGTTTCTTTACGGATATTAATCGTTATTTCTGTAATAATCATCCTCTTGACGGTTCCGAATGTACCGGATTTTCAGCAGGTGACCGTAAAATCAATAACTATGAGGCAGCAGAGGAAGTTATCGGATGGAGCAGGATCTGTGATAATCTTACTATCTGGTATTATCCCGGAAATTGGCGTTATACCGCACTGACGTCTCCTCTTCTTGAGAATACTTACTACGATATGAAATTCCTTCTGTCAATAGAGAATGTTGACTGTATATTCACCTGTCCCGCAGGATATAACAATGTAATGGGATATTTCAGAAGTGAAGAAATGTTCGTTCCGTATATGCTTGCAAAGCTTGCATGGGACGGGGATATGACATATGATGAGTACCTTGCATATGTCAGGGAATATTTCTATATCATGTGCGGTGACGGATGTGAGGAGATAATGGAATACCTCTTCCTCCTTGAAAAATGTACCGCAGACGGATGTTGGACGACTATGAGTTACAGTGGTGACGATGATTTCGAAAACAGAATGAATTATGTGAAATTCAGTAATCAT
Source organism: Eubacteriales bacterium (assembly GCA_045638325.1). Classification (GTDB taxonomy): domain Bacteria; phylum Bacillota; class Clostridia; order Oscillospirales; family CAG-272; genus UMGS1312. The sequence continues at coordinate 2,600 of JAZUBE010000084.1, read as the reverse complement.
TTCGATTTCATGATCGAGCTTTATGAGTCTGCTATGCGTAAGGCTGATACATCACGTCAGGAGAAATACATTGAGAATATGACTCTTACAATGTATTTCACTGGACTTGCGGCGACACATGATACATGGTATCTGAACGGAGATGCAGAGTCCCGTTCAAAGTATGAGGAATACTACGAGCATTTCAAGACTATTGCGCTGAAGCATGGTTTCTACATGAACGGATATACGGAGACTAAGACGTATCTGACCGAGGAACACTTCAACATTGAGGAGAATATCAAAAAACTTGTACATATCAGCGCACCGCAATAAAAACAAAGCCACCGAAAGGTGGCTTTGTTTTTTTGTTGTATAATTCCGTAAAATACGGCAGAGAATATATTACATCTGAATCAAGGAGAAACATATGAAAAAACGTGCATTCACAAAAGCCATGCTATCATTGTCAACAGGAATACTTATTGCATCTGTGCTCTCATCCTTCGTTCCTGCCTCAGGGGAAGAAAAGCTTTACAGCGATGTTATAAGACTTCACGTTATAGCTGAATCGGATTCGGAGAGGGATCAGGAGGTAAAACTTTGCGTAAGGGATGCTGTCCTTGAGCTTGTAGAGGACAGGATGAATAGTGCCGTAACATACGATGATGCATATGCGCTTTTATCTGAAATGGTACCTGAGATAGAGAAGACCGCAACGGATCGTGCTGCCGAAGAAGGTTCTTCTTGTGTTGCTAAAGTAGTATTTGAAAGGGAAAAATATCCGGTCAGATATTATGAGGATTATGCTCTTCCTGCAGGTGAGTATATGTCAATGAGGATAATTCTCGGAGAGGGAGAAGGGAAGAACTGGTGGTGTGTTCTGTTTCCGCCGCTTTGCCGTGAAAAAGCCGTGGATAAAAGCGCAGATGAGGAGAAATTCTATGCTGCAGGGTTTACTCCGGAGGAATATAAAATAATAAAAAAAGAATCGGGAACAAAGTACAGGGTGAGATTCCGTATACTTGAGGTGCTTGCCGAAACTTTTGGATTCGATTATTGATACGTTCAGGAGAGCCGTTTCTAAAAAACGGCTCTTTTGTTAACTTTTTGAGGCGATTTTTTGTTTTTCTCTATTGTAATTCACATTCGGATAATGTATAATATATGCAGTGGTTTTGTACCCTTTTCAGATCCGTTGAACAAAATGACTGTGATAGGGTATTTTGATCCGATAAATGCTATCTTTTGGTTTTATTGTACCATGTCTGCTGATAGCCGGAAAGGTTTGGTTGTACATATATGAGATTTACCTTCAGAGGCGGAATTCATGTAGATGAGCATAAGAGCACTGCGGGAGTGCGTACAGAGGTATTACCTTCACCTCCCGAGGTGTGTATTTCTATGTCTCAGCATATAGGCGCACCTGCAAAGCCAGTTGTTTCGGTAGGTGAGCGTGTTCTTGTGGGACAGAAGATCGGAGACGTTGAGGGACTTGGCTGCGCCGTTCATTCAAGTGTGTCCGGAACTGTAAAAAGTATTACTCTCAGTTTTACGCCGGCGGGCAGAAAAATTGAGAATATCGTTATAGAAAATGACGGCAAAGATGAAATGCATCCCGATGTGAAGCCCCTCGGAAAAAAACTGTCGGAATGTACACCTGAGGAGATATGCGAGAAGATACGTGATGCAGGTATTTCGGGAATGGGCGGAGCTTCTTTTCCTACATATGCTAAGGTATCATCCGCTATCGGTAAAGTTGATACCGTTATAATCAACTGTGCTGAGTGTGAGCCGTACATTACGGCGAATCACAGGCTCCTTCTTGAGGATCCTATGTCTGTTATAAATGGTGCAAAGATTCTTATGAAGGCTGTGGGCGTAAGGCGCACATATATAGCCATTGAAGACAATAAGCTTGATGCTGCAAATAAGCTTGAGGAGCTTGTATGTGATAGTGATCTCTTTGAGGTCAAGGTCATGAAAACAAAATATCCTCAAGGCGATGAGCGTCAGCTTATTTATGCGCTGCTTGGAAAAGAGCTCCCTCAGGGAAAGCTTCCTGCTGATGTAGGAGCTGTGATTTTCAATGCAGAGACCTGTTCTGCTGTGTACAATGCGCTTTCTGCCGGAATGCCTCTTGTGAAAAGAAGAGTTACCATTGACGGAGACTGTATTAAGCGTCCCATGAACTTTCTTGTACCCATCGGAACGAGAATATCGTGGCTGGTAGAGTGTGCCGGTGGCTTTGTTAAAACTCCCGACAGAATGATCTTTGGTGGCCCTATGATGGGACAGGCTCAGTGGGATCCTGAGGCTCCTGTTACAAAGTCCACATCCGCACTTCTTATGCTCTCAGATGAAGAGGTGTGTGACAGCATAGAAGATCCCGTCTGTATCAGATGCGGAAGATGTGTTAAGAATTGCCCCATGCATCTTATGCCTTGCTATATTGCGGAGGCTTCAAGAGCTCATGAGTTTGAGACGTGTGAGAAATACGGTGCCATGTGCTGTGTGGAATGTGGATGCTGTTCTTATAATTGTCCCGCAAAGGTCGAGATCGTACAGAGTATCAGAGTTGCTAAAGCGGAGATAAGGACCGCAAAAAATGCAAAAAAATA
>JAZUBE010000083.1:0-2163 GCA_045638325.1 Eubacteriales bacterium | reverse complement strand
TATTAGAGTGGGGATTCCCTTCTCATTTGACATATCAAGCACGCGGTTGAAATTGTCAACATTTGCAGCGGTAAAGAATTTTGCCTCGTCCCACTTTATCCACGGACTTCCCATCTGTCCCGTGGTGCGATAGGTTACATGCTCACCGTACTCGTTGAAATGCTCTAAGTTTATCTCATAATTCTTTTCGGGAAGCTTCAGTCTGTTTTTGGTGTATGTGGTGTAAGATGAGAATACCTTTGTATATTTGGAGATATCGATCTCGGCAATAGCATCGTAGCAGCCCTCAAAAATACCCCATCCGATGTCCTTCCAGTAGTTTGTTCCCCACTGATGTCCATCAGGAGAAGCCTCGGGAGTGAACATCAGTATATCGTCACCGTCAAGATAATTAAGACCGATCTCGGCATACACCGTATTTGGAGTTGACGCCACGGTGGCGTATGTGATAACATCCCACTTATTGTCAAGAGCCTTTTCGAGATTTTCGGCGATAAGACCGTAAATATTCGTAGAACCGGATACTATAAGTAAAATATTATTTTCACGTGTAATGAGACGCTCATAGTTTATATGGTGTGTAAAGTTTATAAGGCTTGCCGCATGGGGATACTGTGTTGCCTGCGGCGCGAGAGTGGTGAAATTCGGACATCCGAGGAAGCTGTCGTCATGTATAGTGGTTATGCTGTCCGAGAGATTTACCTTTTTAAGATTCATACAGGAGTCGAAGGCTCTGTGATCGACAGTTGCCACGGTACGCGGGATGTATACTTCCTCAAAAGATGAGTTTACAAATGCCCCTCTTGCAATGGTTTTTACGCTTTTTCCGTCGATCTTTTCGGGGATCACGAGATATTTCGCGTCGCCGCTGTAGCCCGTGATGGTGATATTCTTACCGGAAACGGAATATGTGAAATCCGTAGCGTGTGCCGCCTTTTCCCACTTGCAGTAAAGATCAACACTGCCCTTCATCGGCATGACTACGTTCCAGCCGAGGCCGTAATACTTACCGCTTCCGTCCGGATTCTCTGTATATCCCGTAAGCACATAACCGTCCCTTGTGAAAAAGCCTTTATCCGGACGGGTGTTGGGACAATAGTAGAAGGAGTCCTTGAAATTATCCGAAGCAGTATCACTCTTTTTGTCAGCAGTGATAACTCCGCCGTTTACGTGATACACCACGGTCTGATCGGCGAAATTCTCGTAGTTTGCGAACAGAACTGTATTTTTATCAATATTGAATGTATACTCGCTGTCGGCAGTTATAAGCTTTCCTCCGCGGCTCAGGAAATTGCCTGAGGAATATCCGAGGAACTTCTGTCCATCTGGCACATCGGCATTAAGTGTAACCTCGGTTTTTTCCATAAGAAAACTGCCCGTCGTCTCTGTTGAATTGACGGAACCTGAGCGGTTGTTAGAATTGAATGTATAAAGATACTTTTCTCCCTCTCGTGTGGAGATATCAAGCGTCATTGGAACACGAACATTTTCGGCGGTTATATATCCGTCTTTATAATAAACGCCGCCGGGAAGTTCATTAAAGACCATTCCATCTTCAAGCTCCACCGCAAAGCGAACGGTATCGCCCGGCGTTATATCAAGTATTCTGTCCTGCGACAGCGCACCGTCACCAGACACCTGTGAGCCGATAAATTCGTAACCCTCACCGTCAGCAAGCACTACACGCACAGTGTAGTCTGCATTCTCCGCGGAATCGGGTACAGAGCATCCAAAAAGGAGCAAAGCGCAGATGGCAAGTCCGCCTGCCAAGCGCAAACATTTTGAACGTTTCATAAAAATTCTCCCGACATTGTTTTTATTTTGTATATTATAGCATATTTTTTTAGTTTTGTAAAGTCGGTTGAATAAAAAAATCCAAAAAAGAGACGCCGCCCTATAGCACAACAGGGCGGCGCTGTCTGATAAAATATTAATTAAAGATTATAATACTTGTCAAACTCTGCGGGATGAGGAATTGCAGCCATCTGACGGCACTCCTCGCGCTTGGTCTTTACGAAGTTCTTAATAAGCTCCTCGGGGAATACACCGTCTGCGGTGAGGTAGTCATGATCCTTTTCAAGAGCATCGAGAGCTGCATCGAGAGATGTGGGAAGTCCCTGAAGCTTTGCCTTTTCCTCTTCGGGAAGATGATAGAGGTTAACG
>JAZUBE010000082.1:0-1790 GCA_045638325.1 Eubacteriales bacterium | reverse complement strand
GAAATAATATCTTTAAAGTAATATCAATGATTCTTGCTCTCTGCATAATGCTCGGTATAACCGCTGCAGCGCAGGAAACGGTAGCAGAAGAAATAATCTCATCATACGAAATAACGCAGACAGAAAATACAACCGAACCGGACGAACCTGACGGTGAGTCCGGGGAGGTAACTCCGGATAGTCCGGAAGACTCAGAAGATCCTACGGAACCGGATAATCCCGAAAATCCCGACAACCCTGATAACCCTGATGTTCCTGAAGATCCCGATGTGCCTGATGAACCGGATGTGCCTGAGGAGCCGAAGCCGACATTTGATGAGCTTCCCGACGACTATGTAATCGGCAGAATGTATATCTGCACTCAGATAGTTTTTCTCGGTCATTCATGGATTTACATTGAAAGTACATTTGACGGCGAAATTCCCGTCGGCTGTTATACGATGAAACCTTTCGGCAGTGTGTCCGTAGGAACATTCCTTTTCAGCAGAAGAGACGGAATGGGCGTTTACTATAATGTTGAACGTTACAGCGCAAATGAATATGGACTTAAGGGTCAGGCATGGCTTGGAATGGATATCACAAAAGATGATATCGAAAAAGTCAGCAAGGAAATCAAAAACTGGAATTACTGGGATCCATATTTCAATTGCACGTTCTTTGCAGCAAAGGTTTGGAACAGCGTATCAGATAAGTTTATTATGCCGATGATGTTCCCGATTTTTATAAAGGCGCAGACTCAGACAAAGGGAGGAAACAAGAATGTAATTATGCAGGATGTTGAAGCAGAAGAATGCTTCAAACAGAAAAAGACGGGCAACAATGCATATCTTGTTACGGTAAAAGAAAGCTCGCTTTCTCGACTTGGCTAAAGGTTACCCGATAAATTCAATCTGACTGAAATATATAATAAAGACCCATGCAAGCTTGAAACTTGCATGGGTTATTTTTTAGCTTATGCGGAAAAATCATTCTGTCGCTAATTCTGAGATTTCTGCTTCACGCATAGTTGCTTTTATTTCAGATCATCATAAAATTCACTAAGATAAACTCTGCGGTTTTCTGCCATAGAGATGTTTGCTGCCATTCCGATGCCGATGGACATCATACCTGCGCGCGTATCTGCCATCTGACCGAGAGGGTCGCTCTTGCAGCCGATGAAAAGATTATCTCTGATTTTTTCGTCAGCACCGCCGTGACCGCCCGGTAAATCCTGAGGGGTATTTATCGTTATTTTTTCGCCAAGACGGTTGTAGATTGTAATAACATTGTTCATTCCCTGAGCAAAATCTAAATATCTGCCGTCCATTTTGCAGAATTCAAGGCGACCGTCCGTACCGTTGAAAACAAGTCTTAAACCTTCAATGGGTGAATGAGCCGTCAGAGAATAGCTCATAACAGCACCTTTTTTGTAAAGTACATTTACACTTACGGAGTCTTCAATATCGATCTCTTCAGAAAAAATACATCTGTCTCTGTAATATCCGTCAACATCCTCGCAGGCGAGGTAGAGCTTGTCCATCGGAGGCTGATTTATGTCAAGATAAAATTCGCAGCTCTTTTTATATGGGCAGGTAAGGCACCTTTCAGATCGCTCTTCACGGGTCGGACCGTAGTATCTTCTGGAGCCGAATGCGTTGACAGCAATTGGGTCATCCTCCAGAAACCAGTTGATAAGGTCAAAGTGGTGGGTTGATTTATGTACAAGGAGAGAGCCGGAATTTTCTCTTTTACGGTGCCAACGGCGGGAATAATCAGCAAGTCGGATCGTAGCCATGTCGTTCTGTGAGCCA
>JAZUBE010000081.1:0-2172 GCA_045638325.1 Eubacteriales bacterium | reverse complement strand
AAAGATGACCGTCTTTTTTCCACATTACAAAGCTGTTTACTGCAAAGTTCAGGATCATCGCAATACCGGAGGCGAGTGCGATGCCACCAACACCAAGCTTGTCCGCGAAAACTGAAACCAGTGCGATATTTACGATCATTGATGCGATGGAAGAGATCATGGGTATTTTCGTATTGCCGTCGGCAAAGAATGCCTTTACTATTACTTCATTTGCTGCAAGGAAGATCATTCCGATGGCATATCTTGAGAGTGCAGTAGCAGTAAGAGCAGTGTCTGATGAAGTAAACTCTCCTCTCTCATAAATCAGAGCTGTTACGGGAGTTGACAGAATAATTATACCGGCGGTTATGGGGGCTATGATGAAGACAAGTATTTTTATGGAAGTGGTCATCATACGTCTGCCTTCTTCCTTGTTACCCGAAGCGGCAGCACGAGAGAAATAAGGGAAGAGAAGATTTGTGCAGATGAAGGTGAAAACACCTGCAATGATCGTGTAGAGACGATTTGCATAACCGAGTGCGGTTATGGCGCGTCCTTCGTTCAGTCCTGATGCAAATCTTGTGTTGATAAGTGAACATACGGGCTGAGTCCAGGTGCCGAGAAGGATGGGTACAGCGTTTTTGAGAGCTTTCTTTATATAAGGAGATCTGAAGTCTGATCTGAAACTGTATCTCCAGCCAAAGGAATGAAGCTTTGGCATCTGAACTACAGCTTGTGAAGCCCATCCGAGCAGCATTGAAACAGCAAGTCCGACAATACCGAAAACGTTGTTCAAAGTGAAGAGGTAAATCACCATGATGGCGTTTGAAAGGAGGCTGATAAGAGCGGGAATTTTGAACTCTCCCATTGACTGAAGAATGCCTACAAAGGAGAAGGCAAGTCCGGTAAAGATTATCATGGGGAACATAATTCTTGTAAGATCCGCGGCGAGAGCTTTTGCTTCAGCGGTTATCTCAGGTGCAAGAAATCCCACAAGCGCATCTGCAAAGATCAGGCCAATAACCGACAGGATGGTAGTGATCAACAGAATAAGATTTACATAGGAAACAGAGAAACGCATAGCGTTATCTTTCCCCTTTTTCACGAGAATCTCATTGAAAACAGGGATGAAAGCGGCAGATACCACACCGCCGATCACAAAATCAAACAAAAGAACGGGAAGTCGTGAAGCTGTATCATATGCTACTGCCTCCATTCCCGTACCGTACGCATCGGCTACAAGAACATCGCGGAGAAGTCCCAGTACCTTCGATAGTATGACAATAACTCCCATTATTGCCGCAGTACCGAGAAATCCCCCGACCCTGCTTTTTTTATCGTTTTGTTTATCCATATTTTATCTCACCTATCTATATTCATTATATACCAGCATATATTATATCACTATTTCTCTCTGAGTTCAAGTAAGAAGATGCTTTAAGTTGTAAAACAGTAGAATACATAATAAATTTGAAAAAGTTTGCAAAAGTTGTTGTAAAATGAAAAAAAGTGTGCTATAATCCCAAATAGGATCATTTGTATGATTCAATAGCGAAAACACAGCTTTTTCAGAGGTTCTTATGAAACGCATTCCAAAAAACACTCTTAAAAGATTACCCGTATATCTCAGCTATCTTAAAAACCTGACTGAAGATCAGGTTTATGTGTCTGCTACGCTTATTGCGGACGGACTCAAGCTTGGTGATGTTCAAGTAAGAAAGGATCTCGCTGCAGTAAGCGGAGAAGGAAAACCAAAAGTTGGATACGACAGAATAAAGCTTATCGGATCTATCGAAAATTGCCTTGGATACGGTGAGTGTAAAAATGCCGTTATTGTCGGTGCCGGAAAGCTCGGAATGGCTCTTTTCGGGTATGACAAGTTCAGGGATTACGGTATGAATATTTCTGCCGCTTTTGATTCTGACCTTAAGAAGATCGGTGATACTCCTCTCGGAAAGAGAATTTATCATCTGAACGAGCTGGAAGAGTATTGCGTACGAAACAAGATCAAGGTCGGTATTATCACTACACCTGCATCTGTGGCACAAAAGGTTTGTGATGATATGATTGATTGCGGTATCAGTGTCATTTGGAATTTTGCACCGGTTTATCTCAAAGTGCCTGAGGGAGTTCATATACAGAATGAGAATATGGCTGTATCTCTGGCTGTTATGCTCAGTCACCTCGGTAATA
>JAZUBE010000080.1:0-1740 GCA_045638325.1 Eubacteriales bacterium | reverse complement strand
CCTCGGCAATAATATTTATTATTAAACTCAAACGCCGAGATCCTGTACCCAGATGGTACGAACTTCATCTTCCTTCTTAGGGTTGTTTCGTGCTTCAAGGAATTTGGGTGCAACCTGAGGGAACATTGCGATACTGAGCACATCCTCAATGGACTTTGCAAGGCCGCCCTTCTTTGCCTCAGCCTTGTACTTTTCAAGCTCAGGCTCAATAAGATCCGCAGGACGGCATGTGATGACCTCATCATCACCGATGCACTTACGGCGAACTTCCTCATTTACAGGAGCAGGCAGAGCACCGTACTCACCGCGGAGAAGTCCCTTGGACTCCTTGGGAACCATCTTGTATCTCTCGCCTACGAGAATGTTCATTACTGCCTGAGTACCGACGATCTGGCTTGTAGGAGTAACCAGCGGAGGATAACCGAAGTCCTCACGAACTCTCGGTACCTCTGCAAGAACATCGTAAAGCTTATCCTCAGCTCCTGCCTGCTTCAGCTGACTGAGCAGGTTGGAGAGCATTCCGCCGGGTACCTGGTAGAGAAGGGTGTTGGGATCAACGTTAAGAACCTTGGGATCAAGGATACCCTCATTCTTCATCTTTGTAGCAACCTTACGGAAATGAGCCGCTGCAACGCTCATCTTCTGGAGATCAAGTCCGGTATCACGCTCGGTGGGAGCAAGTGTAGCAACGAGGGACTCGGTAGCGGGCTGTGCAGTACCGTTAGCCATAGGAGAAAGTGCACAGTCAACAATGTCAACTCCTGCCATAGCTGCCATGAGGTTTGTCATGTCACCGATTCCCGCAGTGTTATGAGTGTGCAGGTGGATCGGAATAGATACCTTTGCCTTCAGCGCCTTAACAAGGTTGAAAGCGTCGTAGGGGAGAAGCAGGTTTGCCATATCTTTGATACAGATAACATCAGCACCCGCTTCCTCAAGTCTTGCAGCCATATCAACGAAGTATTCTTCATTATGAACAGGGCTGACGGTGTAGCTGAGAGCCGCCTCACAGATTCCGCCGTAAGCCTTGATAGCCTTCATTGCACGGTCCATGTTACGGATATCGTTCAGAGCATCGAATACACGAACAACATCGATACCGTTCTCAATGGACTTCTTTACGAACATATCTACAACATCATCTGCGTAGTGCTTGTATCCGAGAAGGTTCTGACCACGGAGGAGCATCTGGAGCTTTGTCTTGGGCATGGCTTTTTTGAGAGCACGGAGTCTCTCCCAGGGATCCTCATTCAGAAATCTCATACAAGCATCAAATGTCGCACCGCCCCAGCACTCAAGCGACCAGTACCCGATATCATCAAGCACCTCGCAGGCAGGGAGCATATCCTCAAGCTTCATTCTTGTAGCAGCCTGAGACTGATGCGCATCACGCAGTATGGTATCAGTTATATAAAGCTGTTTTGCCATAATATTTATCCTTTCTTTATTTTATGTGGGACGCTGTCCCACACCCTGCATAAGAAACTTTTTGGAAAAAGTTTCTTATGTATCTTCAAAAACTTTCATGAAAGGTTTAATGCATCTATAACTATCGCTGTTTTACCTATTCAAAAGTTTTTGGAGTTCCAAGAACCTTTTTTCAAAAAGGTTCTTGGTGGGGATTGGGGCAAAGCCCCGGTATGTATGATACTGTAATAATCAACCGAACAATGCGATAAGCACACCTGCGGCGATAGCGGAGCCGATAACTCCTGCCACATTTGGACCCATAGCGTGCAT
>JAZUBE010000079.1:0-2130 GCA_045638325.1 Eubacteriales bacterium | reverse complement strand
GGTACAGAAGGTTTACCGTTCACAGAGTATCGATATCAACGATAAGCATATTGAGGTTATCGCACGTCAGATGACCAGAAAGGTCAAAGTAGAGGAGTCAGGAGATACTTCACTCCTGTCCGGATCTACTATCGATCTTAGCGAGTTCAATCAGGAAAATGCTGAGGTTCAGGCACGTATTGATGCGGGAGAGAGAGATCTCTGTCTTGCAACCGCAACTCCTGTTCTTCTCGGTATTACCAAAGCATCACTTCTTACAGAGTCCTTCCTTTCTGCAGCTTCCTTCCAGGAGACTACAAAGGTTCTTACTGAGGCGGCTATCAAGGGTAAGGTGGATCACCTTATGGGACTTAAGGAGAACGTTATTATCGGTAAGCTGATTCCTGCCGGTACCGGTATTGAGAGATATCAGAATGTAAAGATCGACGGAATCAAGGCTCCTGAAGAAGAGCCTCCTGTAAAGACTGCGCCTCCCGTTATTTCATTTGAGGATGATTTTGACGATGATGAGGAGTTCGATGAGGAGCTTGATCTTGACGATCTCGGTGATGATGAGGATTTTGCTATCGATTCCGATGTCGTTGAAGAACTCGACGGTGAAGAATAATATGTCATATAAAAGAGGTATCTTCGGATACCTCTTTTAATTTTACTGTTGACAAAGTGTACGGCTTTATCTATAATATGTTCAGTACTTACGGTAAATTATCAGTAATACAGGCGGTGACGTTATGGCATATTCATTTTATAAATACGTAAATTACAAGGAAGCCGATCTTTTTACAGCGGTTTGTCTGCCGGAAAAAGACGGTAAATTTCCCACGGTAATATACAGATCTCCCTATGTGGATTTTATGTGTGATATGAGTGATGAAGATATTGCCGAAAGAATGAAAAGTGACCATAAACGGTGGCTTGAGCATGGATATGCAGTAGTCTTTCAGCATTGCCGCGGCAGGGGAAAGAGCAGCGGTGACTGCATTCCTTATATAAATGAGCGTGACGACGGACTGAGTCTCCACGACTGGGTAAGAGGTCAATCCTTTTACAACGGAGAGATATATCTTGTGGGAGAGAGTTACACAGCATCCGTGCATTTCGTGACGGCACCATTCGCCAAGGATATAAAAGGCGCCATAATTCATTTCCAGGACTGTAACAGATATAACTGTAACTATCGCAACGGAATATTTAAGGTAGGACTTCACGGTGTTTGGTATATCGGTATGTATAAGGCAAAAACCATACTCAAAAAGAATTATACAGACGATTCGTATAATATGCTCCCGCTGACGGATTTTTCAAAAACAGTGTTCGGAGAGAGTGTGGAGAGCTTTGATGAGGTACTTCTGCATCCAGACAAAAACGATAAATTCTGGGATACCCACTACGGTGGAGGCGAGACCAAAGATGCTGTAAAGAATGCTCAGATACCCATACTTTTTGTGACAGGACTGTTCGACATTTTCGAAGGCGGTATGTTTGATATGTGGAACGGACTTGATGAGAAAACTAAAGAAATGTGTGCGATGATGATTCATCCTTATGAGCACGGTATCTATGAAGGAAACCAGCCTGTAAAGTTTGAGGACGGTGCAATATGGAAGGTGTTTGAGAACTATGAGATGAAATGGCTGGATCATGTGAGAGGGAAGTGCGCTCCACCCGTAAAGCTCGGAGAGATCACGTATTATAAGCTCTTCGGCAACGAGTGGTGTACAGATACATTTGATACGCCTGATAAAGAGATGACGTTCACTCTCGGGGAGGGTGAGAAATCCTATATCTACGATCCGGCTAACCCTGCATCATTCAAAGGCGGACTTTCCACGAATTTCGGCGGTACTGCATGGCAGGATGAACCGGGACTCAGAGATGATATACTGACATTTTTTACACCTGAGTTTGAGGAGGATACCTTCGTAAAGGGTAAAATGACAGCAAAACTTCGTGTCAGATCGAGCTGTGAGGATACCTGCTTTTATATGCGTATAAGCCTTATTAAGAAGGAAGGCGCATACGGACTCAGAGATGACATAAATCAGATCTCAAATTTTGATCCCGACTATATTCCCGGAAATGAGCTTGAAATGACCTTCACATTTGACGAGCACGCATTTGTGATACATA
>JAZUBE010000078.1:0-7725 GCA_045638325.1 Eubacteriales bacterium | reverse complement strand
GTCGTCGGTGCAAAGCATTACGACGAGGATTCTCCTATTCCCTCTGTATTCAAGAGAGTAATACAGGCTATGCCCGATGCAGTTCTTGCATCATTCTGCAACTGGCATCCCATAAACAACGGTATTATTGAACAGTCTCTCGGAGTTACATTTGACTCAGGTAACGACGAAGAAGTCTGTGATAAGATCTGCGCTTATCTTGATGATAATACTCCTACACTTCTCTTTGCTCAGTTCGATTCCGTTGACGGTGCAGGTCACGGAAACGGATACGGCACAGAGGCGCACCTTAACCAGATAAACTGCGTTGACAAACTTATCGGTAAAATCTATGATAAGATCTCCGACAAGGGTATACTTGACGACTCCCTCTTTATGGTCATCGCAGATCATGGCGGCACTCCTTTCGGAAGCCACGGTGGCACTTCAGACGCAGAGAAGATCGTATTTTTCGGTGCTGCCGGTAAGACAGTTAAACCCGGTACCATCGGTGAGATGAATGTACGTGATTCTTCCGCTATTATCCTTCACGCCCTCGGTATTCCCGTACCCGAGTTTAATTTTGCAGGATTCTCTGCGCAGGTACCCGCAGGTATTTTTGAAGACTATATTCCTGCAGAAAGACAGGATATTTACACTCCTCCGTCAAAGAGAGGATATACTCCTACACCTGCACCTGACAGCGGTAAGTTTATAACCGACTTTATCTCCGCAGAAAAAATCTCCGCATACTTCCCCTTTGACTCATCTTCTGATGATGTGATAGGTAAGGTTAAAGCGGATCCCGTAAATATACAGAAATATTACGGAATCGGATACTACGGCGACTGTATTGAGCTTGGCCGTCAAGGTCATCTTACCGTACCCGGACTTACATTCGGCACAGACAGCTTCTCTGCATCCGTATGGGTGCACGTAGACGGAGCTGTGTGGGGGGCTATTCCCCTTCTTGGCACAAAGAAGTGGTCCGGTGATTCCACACAGGGATTCTCCCTTGTATATGCCAACTACGGATTCTCATTCAACATTGGAAATGGAGAATGTGAGGAAAAGTATCTTCTGTACCATCCAGATACCATTGATTTCGGATGGATAAATATTACCGCAACTATTGACAGAGCATTAAAGAAGATTACTCTGTACTACAATTTCGACAGAAGTGAGACATATGATATTCCAGATACATTTGACGGAGTATCACTTGACGGTGGAATCTTCACTATCGGTCAGGATGCTACAGGTGAGTCTAACCGTCTTATCGATTACAAGATCGACGAGCTTGTAATGTTTGATGATGCTCTGACGGCAGATGATATTGAGGGACTGAAAAAATATTACGAAGTGTAAGTAAATATACGAAAAAGCCTTCCTTTCGGAAGGCTTTTTCTCTAAATTTCCCGGTTTATAGCCGAAAGCCGCTATCGGCTGAGGTGTCATGGTCGTGTGACTTTTTACTATTCAAGTAAGGCTTTGCCGATATTTGCATCCGTGCTCAGCACAGCACGTATCCACATTTTTAATATTTATAGCCGAAAGCCGCGCTCGGCTGAGGCGTCATGGTCGTGTGACTTTTTTACTATTCAAGTATAGCTTTGCCGATATTTGCATCCGTGCTCAGCACGGCTATTTTTTTGGTTTGCTTTTGAATATAAATGCCGCTAAAAGTGAGAAGAACAATGCAGCTGTAATTCCTGCTGCGGAAGCAGACATTTCCCCTGTCAGTACGCCCATAATTCCCTCTTCATCAACAGCTTTCCTGACCCCTTTTGCAATCACGTGACCAAATCCCGTAAGTGGTACAGTTGCACCTCCTCCCGCAAATTTCACAAGAGGACTATAAAGTCCCACACCGGTCAGAATTACTCCCGCTACCACATATGATACAAGTATCCTCGCAGGGGTAAGCTTCGTCTTATCTATAAGCACCTGTGCGATAACGCAAAAAAAACCGCCTACTATAAATGCACGAATATATTCCATAATTATGCCATCTCCTATTTCTCGCTGACAAGATGTACAAGATGCCCTATTCCGGGAATCGACTGTCCCTGATTCAGTACCACCGGATTCATCAGCGCACCTGTGCCGACAAACAGCACATTCCTGTATGCACCTCGTCTCATTTCACGAAGAATGTAAGCCGCCATAACTACTGCCGAGCATCCGCATCCCGAGCCACCTGCGTGCTTGTCCGTACCATCCTCGTAAATAAGAAGCCCACAGTCATTATGAACATCTGATATATCATATTTCTCCGAACGTATAAGCTCCATAAGAATCCCGCTTCCCTCTCGTCCGAGGTCCCCGGTGATTATAAGATCATAATCCGTGGCAGAAGTACCCGTATCCCTGAAATATCTTAGTATTGTATCTGCAGCGGCAGGTGCCATTGCCGCCCCCATGTTATTAACATCTGTTATGCCTTTATCAAGAGGAATACCCGGCATTACATCAGCCACCCTTACAGCACATCCCCCGTGCTTCGTTTCACTCTTGTCCTCACCAACGATAAATGCACCGGAACCTGTTACCGTCCACTGAGATGTGGGAGTTCTCTGCCCACCGTACTCCATCGGAAAGCGGAACTGTCTTTCTGCAGAACAGTTGTGGGATGATGATACCGCAGCGGCTTTGTGTCCTGTAAATGCACAAAGAAGTGTCGCAAGCATTATTCCCTCAGCCGCCGTTGAACAAGCTCCGTATAATCCAAGGTACGGTATCCCGAAATTAAGAAGTCCGTAGTTTGATCCAACACACTGATTCTGCAGATCCCCCGCAAAGAGAAATCCAATATCCTCACGTGATATTACCGAACCTGCAAATGCACCATTCAGTGCAAGACGCTGCATCTCCGATTCCGCACTCTCCCAGGATTTCATACCAAAGCTGTCGTCCTTTCCGTCACGCACATCGAAATACTTACCGAGAGGTCCCTTGTGTTCCTCCCTGCCCACTACAGCACTTGATGAAAGAATGTAAACATCCCTCTCCGGTTTTATTATACCTCTCACTGATTTCAATATATTTGCCTCCGCTTGTAATTATATACTTATTATTTACAATGCATATACGATTATACAAAAAACGCTGAGGTTTATCCTCAGCGTTTTCAGTATTAATCAGTATTACAGAAGACTTCTATATATTCTCCCGAATAAGCATCCATGGTATAAAGAATCAGATCAGGGTTTTCTATAAGGTAATCATCCGGTCCGATATCGGCAGAGCCAGATATTTTAACACGATAAACCGAATAAGAAAATTCTGCACCTGTCATGTCTGTTACAATTACATTTGTACCAATCTCTATCTTTCGAAAAAAGTCAAATTGTGCTGTTTGATCATTTCCGCCTATCATAAGAGATCCGTCATAAACCGATCCCATGATCCTTCCCGGATATGCTGACACCACCGATGAATCCCATTCATTTCCCACCGGAAGTATCACATCAAACTCCGGAACCTCAATAAGCGCAATAAAATCTTCTCCATCGATCTCCAGAACAGGCATATTCATATCAGAAAATCTGTCTGTTATACCGTCACTTCTCTCCGGAAGCACCTCGCATAACTTTTGAACAATACTTTCTGCTTTATCCTGTGCCATGCCGGTCATTATCCACGACACTGCAAGAAGCACAACACTTCCGACAACAAGAATTATCCCTATAGCTGTAAGTATCTTACTTATTCTCGGCATTGCCTTTTCCTCTCATGCTCCATGCTCCGATAACAAGCATTATCATTCCCGAAATACACATTCCGACCACTAACCACAAAAGAGGAAAATTCTCACCCGTCTGAGGAGCATCTGTTCCCGGAGGAACAGGATCACCACCGGTAGGATCCTGACTCAGCGTATTAGCTATAACAAATGAAGTTTCACGGACGGTAACATTAACGTAATACTCCTGCGGTACATCCGTCTCGACAACTGCCCACACGCTTCCATCATCAGCTGCAGTCCATGAATACGTCCAGTTATTCTCTCCACTGAGAGTAACCGTATCTTCCACATTGCCATTCTTCAGTATCTCAACTGTTACGGATACAGGACGCCCTTCCACACCATCGCTGTCTCTCCACAGCTTCAGTACCTTATATTCGATTTGCTCATTACTTGGTACAAAACGGACTCCCTTTGGATTTATCTTCGTATCGTAGTTGTATTCACCATCGCTGAGAACCGGAAGATGAAGCATAAACGAATCAAACACAAATGACCCGTCGTCGTTTGCCGCAGTAACTTCGCCAATGAGATAAAGTCCGGTTTCAAGTCCGCTGAACACAGCTATTCCGTATTCATCGGTAACAACACTTCTGTACGGCTCGATTTTATCTCTTGAAATGTATGCAGAAAGAACTGATGCAACGTCTTTCCATTCAGCTTGAGAAGTAACTCCGTTTACTCGTACAGGATAAGACACAAATTCTTCAGTAAGCTCCATATCCGTATCTTCTGAGGTGCTTGCAACACGATATATATTCACAATCTCACCGGAAAAGCTCTCGTCATCATTTGAATAACAAACAGAGAGATCACATTTCTTTTCAGGATCAACCGTATCAGCCAACACCGTAATCTGCATTGTTATTATCATGCAGACAACAATCATACAAATAATATAAGATATGTATTTTCGCATGGTCAATCCTCTCCTAAATTTTCTTTTTTAACCGGTGTAACCATTATATATATAAGGAGCACGGTTATAATCGGCAGTGCCACAACAGGCATTACTATCAGCACATCAATACGGTACGCATCATTTGATACATATATGTTCCGCTCCTGACTTGCATCTATCTGATGAGCACGCACCAACAGTCTCTGGGTATTTATACCATATGGAGTACAGGTAAGAAGAGTACAGTAATTCTTACCTTTTTCAATCTGGATAAGAGTAGAATCATCAGGCTCAACTATCCTTATCTGATCCACTTCATATGCAAAAACACGGTCAAGGATCGTTATGTGAAACTCATCACCTATCTCCATACGGTCAAGATATGTAAAAAGAGTCGCACTTGGCAGACCACGATGGGCTGAAATAACACAGTGGGTAGATTCCCCTCCGACAGGGAGACTTGAACCCTCGAAATGGCCTGCTGCCACACTCAGTACCGCATCATCTGTTCCGTGATATATCGGCAATTCCTGACTTATTTTCGGAATACTTATATACCCCATCATACCTGTACCGCTTATATCAAGGGTACTCCAGTATATATCCTCTATTTCATTATATTCCCTGAACGGAAAATCAAGAGCTGCAAGAGCCTTGTTATACTCGTTTGCCGCTTCAATAATTGCCGTATAATCCTCGGGCTTATATGCCTCAAGCATTGCCTCATAATCGACTATGGCTTCACTCTGTGTCTTCGAATTCCAATAACTGCTTATAGTAGGATATAACAGCACGGACAAACCTATGAAAAATGCAACGAGGAGAATTATTGTAACTTTTCTGCTTTGCATAGGCATCCCCCTACTGTTATAAATAAAGTTTTCGGCGGGAACGGGAACGTTCCCGCCGAAACAAAATTAATGTGATCAGTCGTTGATCATGTTCATTCTCTTCTTTGTTACAAGAAGAACACCGGTACCGAGAACTGCTACAACACCGATAACGATGAACGCAATAGTACCTGCACCACCGGTCTCAGGAAGCATAGAACCGGTCTTGTTCACAACGTGAACACCGGAACCTGTAGAATACACACCGTCATTAAAGATAGCATCAAGGTTTCCGTCAGCAATAGTGAACTCCTTGCGAGAGGTAAGCTTGTTGTAACCTGCGGGAGCAACAGTCTCCTCAAGGTAATAAATACCATTGTCAAAGCCAACTACAGTTACA
Source organism: Eubacteriales bacterium (assembly GCA_045638325.1). GTDB lineage: Bacteria > Bacillota > Clostridia > Oscillospirales > CAG-272 > UMGS1312. The sequence goes on along the minus strand of JAZUBE010000078.1, from coordinate 1,867 downwards.
GTACCGTCTTTAACTTTAATGGATACACCCTCCTCATCAGCTCTTGCACGACGGTACATGGAATTACCGTTACCATCAACCACGGGATCACCTGTCTCTGAATCAACAAGAGGCACAACTGCGATCTCGTTACCATCGGTAGCTGCATCGTAAACTCTGAACTCAGCACCGTCAATAAGATTGTTGGAGGAGTCAGTCTTTACGATATCGATAGAGAAAGTATATGTATTGGTCTGATCGTGGGTTGTGTAGTGCTCCTCACCGAACTCAAGCCATGATTCGTTGGGGTTACCATTGTTAGCACCAACGAGTGCATTACGATTAAGCATTGCATTGTAGTAAACGAGAAGTCTGTCGTTTGCCTTAAGGGTTGCAACAAGTGCCTCACTGAAGATTACTTCGAATGTGCAATCATCGGCAAACTCAGCAGTCTTAACAGTGTAGTCAGTTCCGAGGACAAGAATGGTCTCAGCACCAAGGCTGTTTACAAGCTTGATCTCGGTTACACCCTTACCGTTCTCGACATCCTGAGTAAAGGTAAAGCCCTCAGACATCTTATCGTGGAGAACATAATTCTCAGCACCTGCCGCTACGTGGATAATAGACATAAAGTTTACATTCTGACCGATGTCAGCAGTATTCTTGTCACCCCACATACCGGTAAGATCCTCCTGGACCTGCTTGTCGATAGTAGGAATGCTGTTCTTAGCATTTACGGATGCATTGGGGTTAGTTGTGGTAAGTCCGCAAAGAGCACCCTCGGTAGAATCAACGAGGTACCAACCGAGCTCAAGATTGGAGAACTTACCGGAATTTCCGGTAACAACAAACTCACCGTCATTGTCAGAGGACTGCACGGGATCGATACCGTTAGCTTTTGCATACGCAAGAGCCTTCTGAGCAAATGCTGCAATAGTGCTGTCATTGTCATCTTCGATCCAGGTAACATAACCTACCTCATCTACAGTGACATAAGCCTTTGCTTCATCAGTTGCAAAGAAAGATGTCCATACGCTGTTCACCTTATAGGAGTATGCGCCGGAAGTATTATCGTAACTCTCGAGATCAAGAATCTTGTAGATCTCGTAGGTGGTATCTGCAGTGATACCGTTAATGGTGATGGATCCTGTTTCAGCTGCCATAGATGTTACGGCAAGAGAGAAAACGAGGACAAACAAAATAGCGATAGAAATGATTCTTTTCATGATTTTTTCCTTTCATTTTTAATTTTTATTTCTTGCTATTTCAGATCAGATCCAAAGCGTAGATCCTGAAGGAAGACTAACAACGCCTCCTTTCCCGCTTACGCCTTAGATATGATCCATATATAAGCGGCACAAGCATAAGAGTTGAACCGCATAATATATAAATCAGCCGGGCAGGTGATCCCGTTGAGGGAAGTATCGGTCCGCCCGTTCGGTAGGTATTGGTCACTTCTACGGAATAGGTGGGAACTGTTCCGCCATGTACAATGACATCACTATAGCTTGCTACCCAATCGTTTGTTACCCATTCCTCCTTTACCGTATAGGAAATAACATTTCCCTCGGTATCGGTGTAAGGCAGTCCCCTGAAATCTGCCCTCCATCCGTTTCTCAGACTCAGAGTAACGGTTCTTCCCGTATCGATACCGTTTGCATAAAGCTTAACGGTGATCTGAGCCTTTTCATACACACTCTCATCCATATCATCAGGGATTACCCATTCTTTCTGAACTGAAAGGGATGTTTCTCGGTCGAGAGGAGTATTGGTTACAAGATAACCTATATCGTCAATCGGAATATTGCTTATAGAAACTATCTCTGTGTGTGGTATTATCACCAGAGCTCTATTCTGCTGAGTGGTGTTATCAAATTTACTTGAACTG
>JAZUBE010000077.1:0-3361 GCA_045638325.1 Eubacteriales bacterium | reverse complement strand
TGGAAGTGTCAGAGCTGTTCCTGGTAGAGGGAGACTCTGCGGGAGGTTCTGCAAAGAACGGCCGTGACTCAAGATTCCAGGCGATCCTTCCTCTCCGCGGTAAGGTTCTTAACGTTGAAAAGACGAGAATCGACAAAGTATTCTCAAATCAGTCACTGACACCTATTATTCAGGCACTTGGATGCGGAATCGGTGAGTATTTTGATATAAACAAGCTCCGTTACGGTAAGATCATTATTATGGCCGATGCGGACGTTGACGGATCACATATTCAGATACTTCTTCTGACATTCTTCTTCCGTCACATGAGACAGCTTATTGATAACGGACACATCTATCTTGCAAAGCCGCCTCTTTACAGAGTTCACAAGGGTAAGCAGGAGATGCACGCATTCTCCGATGAGGAGAGAGACCGTTGTATTGAAGCTCTCGGCGGTGGTAACGTTATTGTTGAGCGTTACAAAGGTCTTGGTGAGATGGACGCGGATCAGCTTGCTGAGACAACTATGGATCCCGCTACACGTACTATTATGAAGGTTACTGTAGAGGATGCCATGAAGTGTGACGAGATCATATCACTCCTTATGGGTGATAAGGTAGAACCCCGTAAGCAGTTCATCGAACAGAATGCGAAGTACGTTGAGAATATCGACGTCTGATGTGGATGGTATAAGGTTTTTCTCTTCTTTTCTTGAAAGAAAAGAAGCAAAAGAACTTCAAACTACTATAGTCATATAGAATTACTAAACCGTTAGATGCAATGCAATATACATTGCATTGCGAAAAAAGGCAGAAAAAGAAAATCCAAATGTCGGTTTTTCACTCCGTTAAAACCGACGGTAGAGGATTACTTTGATAACGGTAAGTTGTATGTATTACTACAGTGATGTAGTAATAAGGAAATATAGTAAAATAGTTTTCCCATATATAAAAGCTTTTTGGAAGAGGGCGCGGGAGAAAGCCTTTTTCTCGAAAAAGGTTTCTCCCGCATAATATATAAAATCTTCCACATGGGAGGTACATTTTGGCAAAGAAAAACAGTTATCAGAACGAAGACATCAGTTTTGAAAATCAGACAATAGTTGATGTTGACATGGGTGAACGCTTTAAGACGGCGTTTATGGAATATTCCATGTCAGTGCTTGTAGACCGAGCTCTTCCCGACGTACGAGACGGAATGAAGCCCGGACAGAGAAGAATCATGTATGCAATGTACGAGGACGGACTTGTTCATTCAAATCCGTTCCGTAAATCTGCGACTACCGTCGGTAATGTGCTTGGACGTTATCATCCTCACGGTGATGCGGCAGTATACGGCACAATGGTACGACTTGCTCAGGATTTCTCACTCCGATATCCTCTTATTGAGGGACACGGTAACTTCGGCTCCATCGACGGAGACGGCGCTGCTGCATACCGTTATACCGAGGCGAGAATGAGCCGTATTGCAGACGAGCTTATGCGTGACCTTGATAAAGATGTTGTGGACTTTGTTCCCAACTTCGACAGCAGCCGTAAGGAACCTACCGTTCTTCCTTCAAGATTCCCGAATCTTCTTGTAAACGGTACTATCGGTATTGCTGTGGGAATGGCGTCAAATATCCCTCCTCATAACCTCACTGAGGTCATCGACGGAACACTCTACTATATGGATAATCCAGATGCTACTCTCCCCGAACTTATGAAGTATATCAAAGGTCCCGATTTTCCCACATCCGCAATGATATACGGTACTGCGGGAATATATGAGGCTTATGCAACAGGACGTGGCCGCGTTACTATGCGATCACGTGCTGAAGTGGATGAGGAAAAGCATCGTATCATTGTTTCCGAGATTCCCTATCAGGTGAATAAGAGTACCATGATCGAGGCTATGGCGGAAAAGGTAAAGGCTAAAGTTATCGAGGGTATTACCGATATCCGTGATGAGTCCGATATGAAGAAGGGTATCCGTATAGTTATTGAGTACAGACGTGATGCAAACGGTCACGTTATCCTCAATCAGCTCTATAAGTATACCCAGCTTCAGGATACCTGTGCTATGAATATGGTAGCACTTGTAAAGGGTGAGCCGAAGCAGGTCGGTCTTAAGGAGATCCTCCGTAATTATATTGAGTTCCAGGAGGAGGTTATCGTTCGCCGTACACGCTTCGAGCTTGATAAGGCTGAAAAGGAAGCACATATCTTTGAAGGATATAAGATTGCCATCGATAATATCGATGAGGTAATAAAGCTTATCCGTGCATCAGAGGATATTCCTTCTGCTAAGGCAGCTCTTATGGAAAGATTCGGACTTTCCGATGTACAGGCTCAGGCAATCGTTGCAATGCCTCTCGGACGTCTTTCCGGTATGGAGAGAGAAAAGATCGAGGCAAGACTCCGTGAGCTTTACGCAAAGATCGAGGAGCTTCGTGGAATCCTTGCAGATAATAATAAAGTACGTGCCATCATCCGTGAGGAGATGACCAGAATCCGTGATAAATTCGGTGACGAGAGAAAGACTGAGATCGTTGAGGCTCAGGATGAGATAATGCTTGAAGATCTTATCGAGAAGCATACCTGTGTTCTCACAATGACCGATGCGGGATATATCAAGCGTCAGCATGCTTCTGATTATACCGCACAGCGCCGAGGCGGTAAGGGTATCATCGGAATGGGTACCAAGGAAGAGGATTACATTACGAGAGTTGTTGTGGCAAACAGCCATGAGCATCTGATGTTCTTCACAAATCTCGGACGTGTGTACTGTAAGAAGGCGTACCAGATTCCCGAATCCTCAAGAACAGCAAAGGGTACTAATATCGTAAATATCCTTGAGCTTATGGAGGGTGAGAAGATCTCTGCGATCGTTCCCGTTCCCAGTCTTACATTTGACGGACATATCGTAATGGTGACAAGACGCGGTGTTATCAAAAAGACCGCTATGACCGAATTTGAGTATCAGCGTCGCGGAGGTAAGATCGCTATTACCCTTGATGAGGGTGATGAGCTTATGTTCTGCGATCTTGCAAAGATCGGTGATGATATTATCATTGCTACAAAGGACGGCGTTGCTGCACGATTTGATCTTTCAAAGGTATCCTCTACAGGACGTACCTCAAGAGGTGTACGAGGTATCAGACTTAAGGGTGATAATGCAGTTTGCGGTGCAGCTATCATCAGAAGTGACGAGGAGTGGCAGAAGACTCACAGAATCGTTACCATTACTACCCGTGGATTCGGTAAGAGAATGGATATCGACCTCTTTGATGCAAAGGGAAGAGGTATCCAGGGCGTTATCTGTCACAAGCTGTCCGATAAGACAGGAGAGCTTTGCGGAATGGATATGGTGGCTGAGGGAGATGACCTCATGCTCATGACT
>JAZUBE010000076.1:0-4427 GCA_045638325.1 Eubacteriales bacterium | reverse complement strand
CCGAGGAGATATGGAACGGTATCGGAAATCCCGTGTATCCGCCTATGGCAAAGGAACTTGAGAGACACGGATATTCTGTGGGGGATAAGCGTGCGGTTCAGCTTACTGCGGCTGATTATGAAAAGTACGATCTCTTTATCGGGATGGACAGCTCCAATATAAGAAATATGTATCGTATTCTAAAGAATGATCCCGACGGAAAGATACATAAGCTTATGGAATATACCACCCGTGGAGGAGATGTTGCCGATCCGTGGTACAGCCGTGATTTCGGTGCCGCATTCCGCGATATTTATGACGGATGTGCGGGGCTTCTGGAATCATTTTAATTTATTCTTAACTATTTCTTTACTTCTTATTTATCAGTTCCGTTTCTGAAAATAGTATAATGGTGATAATATGGGGGAGTGTGGCGAAGTTTGCTATATTTTCCCGAAAAATAAAAAATAAGATAAATAAGGCGGATTTGGAGTATGACAATTTTTAATGTCCTGACTCTGGTTGGCGGACTTTGTCTGTTCCTTTTTGGTATGAACGTAATGGGACAGGCCCTTGAGAGACGTGCGGGCAGCAGCCTTCAGACACTTCTTTCAAAGCTCACCACAAACAAGATTGCAGGCTTCTTCACTGGTTTCTGCGTTACTGCCGTAATTCAGTCGTCTTCTGCGACGACCGTAATGGTGGTAGGTTTTGTAAACTCGGGTCTTATGTCGCTGAAACAGGCGATCAATGTTATCATCGGTGCAAATGTGGGAACTACTGTTACCGGATGGATCCTCGCAATGGAGACTACTCTCGGTGACAATGTGGCACTCAAACTTCTGAAGCCGTCTGCCTTTACTCCTGTTCTTGCGCTTATCGGAATTGTCCTCTATATGTTCTCAAAGAACAGCAAGAAGAGAGATACCGGTACCATACTGCTCGGCTTTGCTGTGCTTATGTTCGGTATGGAGGCAATGTCAGGTTCTGTTAGCGGACTTAAGAATAGTGATGCATTTGGTGAGCTCTTTGTGCTCTTTGAGAATCCTATTCTCGGTGTGCTTGTCGGTGCTGTGCTTACCGCTATTATTCAGTCTTCTTCTGCTTCTGTAGGTATCCTCCAGGTACTTTCTGATACCGGAAAAGTATCTTTCGGTGCTACTATTCCCATAATCATGGGACAGGCGATCGGTACCTGTATTACTGCGGTTATCTCCTGCTTCGGTACTAACAGAAACGCAAAATCAGCAGCAATGGCTCACCTTGCATTTAACGTGCTCGGTACTGCTATCTGTCTTGTGGCATTCGTGCTTGTCGGTTGGTTTGTTCCTGCCTCGGATGCCTTGTTTGCATCAGAGGCATCACGTGTTTCTATCGCTATAGTTAATACAATATTTAAGGTTGTATGTACCTTAATGTTCCTTCCTCTTACAGGATTCCTTGAGAAACTTGCTCTCAAGCTCGTTCCTGAAAAGAAAAACTCCAATGATGTTACTGAGCTTGATGAGCGTCTTCTCCAGACTCCTGCAGTGGCTCTTGAAAGATGTCATGCTCTTGCATATGAGATGGCAGATGATGCGATAGAGTCTCTGAAAAACGGTATTACATGCCTTGGAAAGTACGATTCTGTTCTTGTTGAATCCATTATGGCGGCTGAGGATAAGACTGACCATTATGAGGATATAATCAGTACATATCTTGTTAAGCTGTCTACACTGCAGATCGGTGACAGGGAAAGTGCTGAGGCAGCGAAGCTTCTTAAGATCATTGGAGACCTTGAGAGAATCGGTGACCACGCAAAGAATCTCGTTGATTCCGCTGAGGAACTTAAGGCGAAGAATATCACTTTCTCCGAAGAGGCTCACGCAGAGCTTGAAAATCTCACAAAGGCTACTGTGGAGATCCTTGATCTGTCCTATACCGCATTCATAAAAAATGATATGGTGGCTGCAGCAACAGTAGAGCCCCTTGAGCAGATCATCGATAAGCTCAAGGAGTCTATGAGAAGTAGTCATATCACAAGACTTCAGCAGGGTACCTGCTCTATTGAGACAGGTTTTGTATGGTCTGATATCCTTACAAACCTTGAGCGAGTTTCCGACCACTGCTCAAATATTGCAGGATGCGTGATCGATGCGGAGGAGAAAAATCTCAATCTCCACGAGTCTATCCGTCATATGAAGGAAGACAGCCCCGTTTACAAGTCACAGTACGAGGCTTATGCCGCAAAGTATCTCGGATAAAAGTTTATAATACGCATTAATTGAGGGAGAGGACTTAAAAAGTCCCCTCCCTCAAAAACTTTATATCGGTATGCTTTATATAGTGGTATATCAGTTATGTTTGGTGATGCTGAGATTATGCCACACAAATGAAGAGACAGCTTTGACACTGTCAAATGAATTTCTATGCCTCTACGTGAGATAAATCCAGATATAAGTCTCACAATAAGCGGGATCGCCATAAATATCAATATGTTTTTATATGACTCTCATAAAATCACTTCCGTTTTAATATATAATTACAGGGACGGTTTTGTGATTGTTGTATGAATATGTACAAATAATCATTAAATTAAAATCTGACCGTGTAAGTTTTGACGATTCGGTATTTTTTTTCTTGAAAATTCTTGACAAATGGAATTTTTAGGTGTATCATAATGCATAGTTAGATGAAGCTAACTGCGTTTTCGGACAACGGTTAGCTTGTGATAATCGAAAGCAATATTTCAGGAGTTACACATGAATTTAACTGCGGCGGAAGAAGGCAAGGAGTATATCATTAAAAGTATTGAGACCGACGATGAAGAGCTTGATGGATTTCTGTTTACGCTCGGTTGCTACAGCGGCGAGCCTATAACTGTTATCTCTCGTCGTAAAGGTAGTTGTATCGTGTCGATCAAGGACGGCAGATACAATATCGATACACAGCTTGCCGAGGCGATCATCATTTAATCGGTGAGGATCACCACCCGGCATTTCTTTATGCCTACGGGTTAGTTAAAGCTAACCGTATTGTATGCTGAATAAGATATAGGTAAATCCACGTACATTTCAGGAGGAGAAAACAATGAGAATTGCCTTGACAGGTAATCCCAACAGCGGTAAGACGACAATGTTCAATGCGCTGACCGGCAGGAATGAAAAGGTCGGAAACTGGGCAGGCGTTACCGTTGAAAAGAAGGAGCACTCCATCAAAAGGAACTATGCGGGTGGAGAAGAGCTGATCGCAGTCGATCTGCCCGGTGCTTATTCTATGTCTCCCTTTACATCTGAGGAGAGTGTAACAAGCTCATATGTGAAGAACGAGAATCCCGATGTTATCATTAATATCGTGGATTCTACCAACCTCAGTCGAAGCCTGTTCTTTACCACTCAGCTTCTGGAGCTTGGTATTCCCGTTGTTGTTGCACTTAACAAGACTGATATCAACAAGAAAAAGAAGAACAATATTGACGCAGCAGCTCTGTCCGAAATGCTCGGTTGCCCTGTTGTAAATACTGTTTCCACTTATTCAGATGGACTTGCAGAGCTTGTAAAAGTTGCTGCAGGTCTTGTGGGGAAGGAACAGACAGCACCTTATGTTCAGGGCGATATTGACCTCACCGATAAGAAGGTAGTTGAAGCGGCAGACAGAAAGAGATTTGAGTTTGTAAACGGTATCGTGTCCAAGGTTGAGAAACGTACTGTTCTTACTAAAGAAAAAGGATCTCAGGATAAGATTGATGCTGTACTCACCAATAAGTGGCTGGGTATTCCGATCTTTGCTGTTGTCATGTTTCTCGTGTTCCAGATATCACAGGCGTGGGTAGGCCCGTTTATTGCAGAAGGATATGAGTTTGAATCGGGAAAAACTATCCCGGGACTTGTAACGCTCATAGATATGTTCAAGGAGTGGGTGGAAGGTGCTCTTGAGGGCGGTAACGAATTTCTCAAAGCACTTCTTACCGAGGGTATCATCGGCGGTGTAAGTGCCGTTGTAGGATTCCTTCCCCTTGTTATGGTCATGTATTTTCTCATTGCGCTTCTTGAGGATTGCGGTTATATGACCCGTGTTTCCGTTGTTCTGGATCCTATTTTCAAGAAGGTAGGACTTTCAGGTAAATCTGTTATTCCCTTTGTGATCGGTACCGGTTGTGCTATTCCCGGAGTTATGGCTTGCCGTACTATTCGTAATGAACGTGAGCGCAGAGCCACTGCAATGCTTGCTCCTTTCATGCCCTGCGGTGCAAAGCTCCCGGTTATCGCACTGTTCGCAGGTGCATTCTTCAAGGATGCCTCCTGGGTAGGTACCATGATGTATTTCGTGGGAATCTTTTTGATCCTTATCGGAGCACTCCTTATTAACAGGATCACAGGATATAAGAGCAGAAAATCCTACTTTATTATTGAACTTCCCGAATACAAGGTTCCCAGTAAGTCGGATCGTAGCCATGTCGTTCTGTGAGC
>JAZUBE010000075.1:0-9575 GCA_045638325.1 Eubacteriales bacterium | reverse complement strand
AGAAGCCTGAGGGGTATAGTCCTGAAAAGCTTGACAGTATGCTCTCGGAATATGAGGGGGAGACTGCGACTGACGGAGCTGAGCATCCCAATGTCATCGTTATAATGAATGAGGCGTTCTCTGATCTTAAAACGATGGTGGATTACACACAGAGTAAGCCTGTTACACCTTACATTGACGGTATGACTGAGGATACTGTGAAGGGAACACTTCATGTTTCTGTAAAGGGTGGTAACACCGCAAACTCTGAGTTCGAATTTCTCACCGGTATTTCTATGGCAAACCTTACTCCCGGAAGTATCCCTTATCAGCAGTACCTTAACGGAGATACTCCGACTTTTGCGACTCAGCTTGAGGAGCTTGGATATTCTACTGTTGGTATGCATCCCTATCCCGCTACAGGCTGGAACAGAGATGATGTTTACAAATGGTTCGGATTTGATGAGACTTATTTCCAGGACGCTTTTACCGGCAGTGATAAGATACGAAAGTATTATTCGGATACCGCTACCTACAATAAGATAATAGATCTTTATGAAAAAAAGGAAGATGGTAAACCGCTGTTCGTGTTTGATGTTACCATGCAGAACCATGGTGGTTATTCTTCTGCTGAAAGTGATCTCGTAGGATTTGAGCCGAGTATGTTTGCATCAGGTATTGCTTCGAGGAGCCCGGTGAATATCTATCTGTCACTGATTAATGAGTCCGACAGGGCATTCGGTGAACTTGTTGAATATTTTAAGGCGCAGAATGAACCTACCGTTATTCTTATGTTCGGCGATCATCAGCCTCATGACAGTTACGTGAGGGAACTTATAAATAAATCCGGAGTAACAATAGAGCCCGGTTCACTTGATGAGCAGCTCCGCAGATATACCGTACCTTTCGTAATGTGGGCGAATTACGATATTGAGGAAGAGGCAGGAGTTGAAACAAGTATTAACTATATGTCAAGCATTCTTTGCGAGAAAGCAGGAATTCCCCGAAGCTCAACACAGATGTATCTCTCGTCGCTGTATGAGAAATATCCTGTCGTATGTGAGGGGCATTATGCCACTGCAGATGGCATCTTCCATGATGCTACAACTCTTGCAGATATCCCCGAGATAAAGGATTATAAAATGCTCTCATATAACATGATTGCTGACAGAGACAATATTCTCGGAAAGATATATTCATACGGTAAATGATTAAGGGTCCGTCGGTTAAAGTCCGACGGATCTTTCCTTTTTTGGAATTAAGAATTGTTCTTAAAATTCCAAAAAACTATTGACAATATTATATGTGTGTGATACCATTATACTGATGAAATTATGGATTTGTGTCCGGAGGAATTATGCTCGGTACTGTTTTTAACATTCAAAGATTTTCCCTTTTTGACGGGCCGGGTGTAAGGACTGTAGTATTTTTGAAAGGGTGTCCTCTGAGATGTATCTGGTGTCATAATCCGGAAGGACTTCACCGTGAGCCTCAGATCATGTATAATTCTCAAAGATGTATTTCCTGTGGTGAGTGTGTCGGTGCGTGTCCGAGACATCTGCATCTTATTGCTGATGGTATGCACGGATTTCTTCGTGACGGATGTGAAGGCTGTGGGAAATGCACTAAAGCCTGTCCTTCGGAGGCAATATCACTTGCCGGAAGACTTATGGATACCGAGGCTGTAATGGCCGAGGTGTTTAAGGACCTTTCTCTCTACAAGGAAAGCGGAGGAGGACTGACTCTTTCGGGTGGTGAGCCGCTCAGTCAGGGTGAGTTTGCTGTGTCTCTGCTTAGAGCTGCAAAGGAACAGGGTATAACTACCTGTGTTGAGACCTGCGGATATGCTAAGCCTGAGGTTGTTAAGGAAGTTTCTGAATATACCGATGATTTTTATTTTGACTATAAAGCAACAGGCGATGAAATGCATAAAAAACTGTGCGGAGTCACACAGTCGTTGATCCTTGATAATCTTGCACTTCTTTGTGAGCTTGATGCAAAAGTAACTCTCAGATGTCCCATTGTCGAGGGGGCAAATGAATTCCCCGAACATATAAAAGGCATCGGAGAAGTTGCAGGAAAATATACTTGCATAAAAGAGGTACACCTCGAGCCGTATCACAGACTCGGTGTATCAAAATCGGAAAAACTCGGGGAGGTTGCCGCATATGACGGAAAGGCTCCCGAAAGAACACGGCTTGAAGCATATTGTGAGGAGATCACACGTATCTCCGGCAAAGGTTGCCGTATAAGCTGAAAGATAGACTATTTTTATATCAGAACGGTCGGAAGAACGGAGGAAAATATGACAGACTATAAGCGAACTGACGTAAAACTTGAATTTACTTCCCGTATGGCGAAGGTAAAAGAGATAATCATGCCGAGACTTCTTCCTCAGGGAGCAAGGGAAGGTACTGCTTGTAACCTTTGCTCTGCAGAGGATAAAAACCCTATGCTTGACGTGTTTCTTGAGATGCCTGATGCACCTCACGTTATTGCCCATGCGCATGCTATCGTTCGTTCATGGATGGTAACACCCGTTATCATCTATCCCCATGAGGCTGTTGTTGGAATTCCGAGACCCCGCTATCCTCTTATGGAGCACTTTAGCTGGGGACTTAATAATCCCGATATTGCATACGAAGTCGAGGGCCTTACCGATGAGGAGAAGGAAAAACTGGCTCACCGTATAAATCCGCTCAGATGGGATCATTTCCACAAAGCAGGAGACGTGCTCTTCGGTTCTCCCGAAAACTATGGTGTCGTTGCCTCAGATAATATTTTTCACGCCGGCGGATATCAGGGACATACTATCCCTAACTACTACACTCTCCTTGAGCACGGTCTAGACGGAATGCTTGAGTATATCGACGAGTGTGAAGCAAAGAACAACAGAGATCAGGCTACAAGAGATTTTTATGAGGCAAACCGTATAATCGTACGCGGTATGTCTGATTGGCTCATGCTTTATTCCGATAAGGCGGCAGAACTTGCAAAGTCTGAGACCGATGCTGAGCAGAAGAAGTACTACGAGGACATCGCTGAGAACTGTGCATTTGTTGCACACAACAAGCCCGTCACTCTCTATCAGGCTGTACAGCTTATGTGGACTCTTGCTGTATGGGATTGGTGTGACTGTGTGGGACGTACCGATCAGTATCTCTATCCTTTCTATAAATATTCCGTAGAGAACGGTGATAAGATTTCCGTTGAGGAATCAGTTACCTCTATCATGTTCAAAATCTGGGAATTCGGTGCCCACAACATTACAATGTCAGGTGTGAAACCTGAGGATGGCAGTGACGCTACAAATGAACTGTCATATATGTTCCTGCAGGTTCTCCGCAGTATTCATGATGTTCACCCCAGAATGTGTGTGCGTATTCACGAGGGTACTCCTGCTGAACTTATGAGCCTTATCACCACAATATGGTCTGAAGGTATGAGTGATCCTTCCATAGTTGGTGATGCTTGTGCGATCAAGGGCCTTACCGAGATCGGTGTGCCCATCGAAGATGCACGAGACTATGCAACTCTCGGATGTCAGGAGATCGAGATCCCGGGTAAATCCAACTTCGGATGTGAAGATGGTGTGTTCAACGTAGCAAAGGTGTTTGAGATTGCTATGCGCGGCGGATACAGTACTTCTCACCCGGATAAAAGGATCGGTCCTGTTTCAAAATCTTTCATGGAGTGCGAGACTTTCGAGGAGTTGTTTGACTCTTTTAAGACTCAGATTGAGTATTATACCAGAGTATTCTGCTATATGTGTGACAGAGGTCAGGAGCTTCGCGGTGCGAACTTTGCAAAGCTTGTTAAGACTCCCTTTACTACCGGTTGTCTTGAGAAGGGAATTCCTCACGACTGTGGCGGCCCTCTCTATAACTACGGAGTAGTTGAAACTGCGGGCGTACCTCCTACGGCAGATTCTCTTACCGCAATAAAGAAGCTCGTATTTGACGAGAAGAAGATCTCTAAAGAAACACTCTGGGCTGCACTTGAAGCAAACTTTGAGGGTTATGAGAAAGAACGCCAGATGCTCCTTAATATGGCTCCTAAGTTCGGTAATGATAACGATGAGGCTGATGCAATGGCTGTCCGTGTACTTGATCTGTTCTGGAGCGAGTGCGGAAAGTATAAGAGTGTCCGTGGCGATGTGTACACAGGTGCCTGCTCACTTTTGACCGGAGGCATCGGATTTGGTAACTCCATGGGTGCAATGGCTGACGGAAGATTCAAGGGTGAGCCTCTCGGTAACACAATGGGACCTCGTCCCGGTGCGGATAAGAACGGTGTTACCGCAATGCTTAATTCTGTTGCAAAGCTTCCTCTTCACAAGGGTGTTGGTGGTACTACTCTTAATGTTGTTCTTACTACAAAGCTCTTGTCAAATCCTGCTCTCCGGGAGAGTATCAGTGCTACTGTCAAGAACTATATGGTAAATGGTGGTCAGCTTGCGCAGATCACAACTGCTAATGTTGAGGATCTTCTTGATGCAAAAGAGCATCCCGAGCGTCACGGTGATCTTATCGTGCGTGTAGGTGGATTCTCAATCCAGTTCGTCCAGCTTGGCGAGGATGCACAGAATGAAATAATCAGCCGTTATAACGGTGAGACAGCATAATAAAAAATCTCCGGGGAAAATTTTCAGAAAGATTTTCCCCGGTCTCATTCAAATTTTGGTGTCAGGGAAGAATAATGGAACTACTGAACAATATAATCTCCGTGATCCTTATGATCGGCGGAGCTATGATGATACATAAAACTCTATATCAGTTTCTCGGATTTTTTGTAAGATCAAAGAAATTTCAGGAAACTGAAAATCTTCATACATATTCTTTCATCATTGCCGCGAGAAACGAGGAAGCTGTAGTCGGTAACCTTATTGAAAGTATCCGCAGACAAAAATATGATGGAAAGATTGCAAATATTTTTGTTGTGGCAGATAACTGTACCGATAAAACTGCCGGGGTGTGCCGTGAGCATGGTGCCGTTGTGTATGAGCGTTTTGATAAAGATCATGCGCGAAAAGGGTACGCTCTGGAATTTCTTTTTGAGAAGATCAGAGAGGACTATGGCATCGATCACTGCGACGGATATTTTGTTTTTGATGCAGATAACCTTCTTGCTCCTGATTTCGTATGCCGTATGAATGAGGCGTTCGATGCCGGATGGAAGATCGTTACTTCTTATAGAAATACCAAAAACTTTGATACGAATTTTATTTCAGCAGCATACGGAATCCACTTTTGTCACAATTCCCTCGGACGCCACCGTCCACGTTCCGTTCTCGGTATCGGAACGCACCTGACAGGTACCGGTTATCTTATTTCAAGCGATCTTATGGAAAATGGATGGCACTACGTAAACTTTACGGAGGATGATGAGATAACTCTTGCCAAAGCAGGTGAGGGCATTAAGGTAGGATATTGCGAGGCTGCAGAATTCTTCGATGAACAGCCACACGATGTTAAGACAGTGTTCAATCAGCGTGTGCGTTGGGCAAAAGGTAGACTCACAAACTTCTTTCTTCACGGTGTTCAGGCGTTTAAAGGGATATTCAAACATAAGAGCTTTACCTGCTATGATATGTTTACACACTATTTCCCATATGGACTTTTCTCATGGGTGCTTGGCATAATATATCCTGTGACAAGTTTTGTTATCGGACTTTTTAACCCCGGTACAAATGACTATAAGGGTATGATCGTTAATCTTGGTATAACTCTTGCCACAATGTACGGAACTGAGCTTCTCGCAGGTGCTCTTACAGCCATAAGAGAACGGTCCCACATCAGATGTTCGACGGGAAAGCTGATCTTCTATGTGCTTCTTTTCCCGTGGTATACCATGATCTCTATTCCTGTTTATCTTGTTGCGGTTTTCAAGAACGTAACATGGGTTCCCATAAAGCATGACGATGCCCGTAAGATCGATAGTCTTGTTAAAGAAACAGAGACCGAAAAAGTATAATGTTCAACTATCGGTAGATATCTTGTGTGTTGACATGAAAAGTGCAAAATGATAAAATATTACCGTACCAAAAATCAGACTGCAGCTGATATTGGTACGGTAATTTTCAATGAAAGGAGGAGGCGGTATGACTTGTATCAGAACTATTGCCGTATCGTTCTCCTGCTCACCTATTCTCGCGTGAGCGAAGAACGGTAGCTCAATCTGTGAGCTATACAGATCTCTGTGTGCGGCTATCACATCACAGGAGGTCGTCTAAGTGAAAGAAAACAGCATAAAACGGTACGAATCTGCATTGCCTGTAGCCGCAGGTGCGGAAATGATCGCCCTTTTTAATGAGGGATATAAAAGATCCTGCGACGCTATAGCACATGAAAGCAAGGTCATTCTTTGCAGGACTACTGAGGCGTATATGCCACCCGTGGGGCAGAACATACGAAAACTCAGGCTGGCACAAGGAATGACACAAAGACAGCTCGCCTATTATCTGAAGGTAAGTATGCAGGCGGTCAGCAAATGGGAACGCGAACAGGCGTATCCCGATATGTCACTTCTCGTACCAATAGCAAGACTTTTCTCGGTCACCCTCGATGAGCTTTTTGGGTGTTGATAAGTCTGACGAAAGAATCCCCCCTCGTCTGTGATATGGCGAGGGGGGATTTGTTCCTACAGATCAATTCTGTGTCTTTCGTGTACCTTGTTTTTGTCGTTGAATACGATATCAATGAAACTCTTGGAGAATACAAATCCTCCGCCAATGAAGTCCCCGGCTTCGTAAGTTGAAACGGATGCGATGACACCGGGACAGGGCAGTCCCATAGCATCACACTCGTCACCTGGCATATCAAATGCGAGTAAATGCTCGTGCCCGTGTATCATAATTTCAGGTTTTATGTTTTCGCCGATGAGGGAACACCATTTGGTGTAGATATTTTCCTCAATATTGAAAGGCTCAGGGAATGTGCGATAAAAAGGAACATGTGATATTACTACCTTATGATCGACACCCTCTCCATTGAATTCGCAAGATGCATTGCGTATTATCTTTTCAATGAATTTTGTCTGTTTTTTGCGGAATTCATGACAACAAACAGTATTACCGTACTCGGGATGAGTATCTACCTTATCCTCTCCGCAGTCAAGCACCAATCCCCAGAGTCCACCGATGCGGAATGTGAAATATGAATTACCATGATCGACTGGAGTGTGATCAGCAAGCTTTTCGGCATGGATACCTCTGGTATCGTGATTGCCCCTTGAGAATACAACAGGGATCTCACCCCCGGTGATGCCTTCGACGATCTTGTAAATATTGTCAAAATTCTCGATAGCACCGCTGTCGTTTGGGATATCTCCGTTGAGAATGAGAAGATCGAGCTTTCCGGCTTCGGATTCAAAGAATTTTGCGGCTGAGATTGGTCCTTCAACGCAGTTGTGAGCATCAGCAATATGATAAGCCGTAAATCTGTCGGCAGGGAGGGAATGGAAGGGAAAAGTTATTTCCTCCACATCGCCGGTGTCGGAAAAATATGGTTTACGTTCGTTCATTTTGCGATAGCATACGGTATATTTACCTGCGCGGTCAAGCTCATCCATTGAAACAGTTATGCGATGAGTGGTTACATCCGAGCGGATTATTCCGTTGGAATCATCGTAATATGATTCGTCACCGACCTTCACCCACATGAGACAGGGTGAGTTTACGGGAACCATTATCTGATAGTCACGTCCTACAGCAAACACCGCAGGAGTGGTTTTGAGGATAGACATAATACACCTCCAAGGTTTTGATAATATAATTATATACTGAAGAGGTTGTTAAGTCAAGAAAAAAGCCATAGCCCGGAGGCTATGGCTTTTTGTGAAAAAACTTAGAAATTATTGTAAGTAGGTGCTACGGGAGCGGTCTTCATTTCGATGAGGACAAGATCAACAACACCGATAATAGCGTAGAGGAACATAGCAACCCAAGTAGTCCAGTGAGCTCCAACGGAAGCAGAAAATCCCCCAGAAGATCCGGATTCAATAGCATACAGGATTCTCTGGATAATGGCACCTGCTGCTACAGCAAAGCCAAGAATAAATACGGGGCTCTTACCCTTAAGCATATTTCCGAGAAGGGAATCATATACCTTTACACCAAGGAATTTGGCGAAGTAAAGACCACCGATGACTACTACAACAAGGTTTATAAGACCGTAAAGAATATTACCGATAAGTACACAGTAAGCATCACCTTCGGTAAGGTAAGAAACATCGACATAAGTTGATGCACTCTGACCCATAAATGAAGCGCTTATAGACACATCATAAAGTCCGAAGAAGTTGATAATTGCAAGTACAAGTGAGATTACTGCCATTCCTGCCGCAACGAAGGGAAGGAATGCCTTGAGAGAAGAAGGATTGAATCCTCCGGTGGCACGTTTTGCGCCGAAATTCTGAGCGTACTGCTGATTCTGGGCATACTGCTGGTTCTGGTTGTACTGCTGGTTCTGAGCGTACTGCTGAACCTGAACAGGCTGCTGCTGCTGAGGAGCTGCAGCTCCTGCCTTTGCACCGCAACCGGGGCAGAAAGCACTTCCGTCAGGTACCTGAGTACCACATTTTCCACAAAACATAGTGAAAACCTCCTAAAATATAGTTAATATGATTATACTTTAAACAGGTGAATTTGTCAACAAAAAACACTTATTTTGTTAAAATTTTTTGGGAGATCCTCGCGGATGAGACAGTGTATTCAGATGTACAGACTCCCGTACTTTTGTATTATAACATATCAAATGAAATAAATCCCCTCACGCCTGCAGGCATTTCACATAGCGAAGCCATATTTCAAAAATCCCGAAAGGGATTTTTTCGTTGAGAAAGAACGACAAAAAGTAGCGTGAGTTGGGGTAAGAAAGACTAAAAGTATTATACTTTTTCTATTTCAAAGCCTGAGTATATCAAATTGGCTTTCTTATCCATATCCCAAGGATATGTCATGAAATTTATCAAATGGCTTGTAGGGGGAGATGAAATATTCTTCTTAAATTTCTTCGCCTTTTTCCAAAATTCATCTATGGTAAATTGGGTCGGAAGTTTGTCAACAAGCGCTCTTAACTCGACAACCTCATTTTCCGAGAGGTTGATCCAGCAATTTGTGATCATTGGTCGTAGTTCGATTGCTGCACTTTCAAATTTACACTTGTAGTCAGGGTTGTCAGTAAAGTAATTCTGTATTTCTGTTAACACTTCCGGAGAAACCGGTTTCAACCAGTAAGCATCAACATAAGAAAAATCAATTCGCGGTTTCATTTTTGGTGTAAATGCTTTTTCAGAATTACCCACTGACCAATAATATCGCCTTTTTTCCATTTTGCAGTACTACCGGAATAGTCTTCATCTGCAATTTTGGGTTTAATATCAATCAATTGCCAATATCCTGCTTCGCAGGATGTAACAAAATCTCCGATTTTAATAGCCATCATAATCACCTCTTTGTAATGATTATACCACTGATTTTTAAATCTTTTCAATGAAATCGCGCGAGCGCGATGAAATCCTCACTCCGCTCGGATGAAATCTGCTTCGCAGATGAAATCAAATCCGTCCTTCTCCCGACGAAGTCGGATTTCATCACG
>JAZUBE010000074.1:0-2548 GCA_045638325.1 Eubacteriales bacterium | reverse complement strand
GAGTGATCTCACACATAGCGGGATGTGACACATCCTTTGTCACGTACTTATCGGGTATAACACAGGCAACGGTAGAAACGAATGCCGCACCTCTGTCGCTGTCGGCAACTCCTTCAAGTTCACGGAGGAGTTTGTTGTTGTTCTGTGTGTCTCTGTCCTCACCGGTATCGGGATCTCCCTCGGAATATCTTGCAGAATAAATTCCCGGAGCACCGCCGAGAGCATCAACGGTAATACCCGAATCATCGGCAATACCGATGTAACCAAGCTTTGCCACGGCAGATGCCTTGATAGTCGAATTCTCCTCAAAGGAGCATCCATCCTCCACGATATCGCCCTCAAAACCTATATCATCAAGAGATAACACTCTTATTCCCTCACCGAACACCTCAGCAAGAAGAGTTCTCATCTCCCCGATCTTCTTTTTATTTCTTGATGCAAGTACAGCTTCGATCATGTTAATATATCCGCACCTTCGCCAAATAAAGGTTTCCTTTCATATAATGAAATCTGTTGGCACCGGAAGTTTTCGGAAGGAAACGACCAAGCCAACACATTGAGACTTTGCGAGTGTCGCCAAGCGAGCATTGTGAGCTTGGACGGCATGAGGCGCGAGCGAACAAAGTCCCCTATCGGAAAAGCCTTTGGCTTTTTCGATAAATTTATTCTTCAACCAAAGCCTCAACGAACATATCGGGATCGAAGGGCTGGAGGTCATCCACCTGCTCACCAACTCCGATAAACTTAACGGGAATGTCCAGTATCTCCTTGATAGAGAATACCGCGCCACCCTTTGCGGTACCGTCAAGCTTTGTCAGCACAAGTCCTGTAATGTCTGCACTGTTCTTGAATTCCTGCGCCTGAAGAACTGCATTCTGTCCCGTAGTGGAATCAAGCACAAGAAGAGTCTCACGCGAGGCATCGGGAAGCTCACGGCTAAGCACACGATCGATCTTTGAGAGCTCATCCATAAGATTCTTCTTGTTATGAAGGCGTCCGGCTGTATCAACGATCAGCACATCAGCGCCTCTCTTACGTGCCGCTGCAGCAGCATCAAACACCACTGCCGCAGGATCGGAACCCTCACTCTGTCTCACAAGCTCCGCACCGGCTCTGCCGCACCATACCTCAAGCTGCTCGATAGCCGCCGCGCGAAATGTATCCGCAGCCGCAACGACTACCTTTTTACCCTGTGCAGTAAGTTTTGCAGCAATCTTTCCGATGGAGGTGGTCTTACCGACACCGTTTACACCGATAACGAGGATAACGGAGGGAGTTGTATCAAGCTTCAGATCCTCACAATCCCCGATCTTGGAGCGAAGGATACCCTTGAGGACAGTCTTGACCTCCTCGGAATCCTGGATCCTTTCCTCTTTGATGCGGTCTCTCAGCTGGTCTACGATATCCATAGCAACAGTCGCACCCATATCTGCACAGATAAGGATCTCCTCAAGCTCCTCAAGGAACTCTTCATCAACTTTAACAAAGCTCTTGAAAAGGTTATTTATCTGGCCGAAAACAGCATCCTTTGTCTTACCAAGTCCGGCTTTAAGTTTATCAAAAAATCCCATTTTTCATTCCTTCTGTTCTTTAATTTATGTATTCTTACGCATCAAGATGCTCTTTCATGAATTCCTGTCTTGAAACAGATCCCACATCAAGAGTAAACACCTTTGATATACCGTGGCTGGGCATGGTAACTCCGTACAGTGTATCGGCGATCTCCATAGTTCCGCGACGGTGGGTGATCATGATTATCTGAAGCTCTGATGCCACACGGTGCATATAATTTGCAACACGTGTTACGTTGACCTCATCAAGCGCCGCCTCTATCTCATCAAAGATACAGAAAGGTGACGGATTTACCTTGATAAGAGCAAACAGCAGCGCAATCGCAATAAACGCCTGCTCACCGCCCGACAGGAGCGACAGATTCTTGATCATCTTTCCTGGAGGTGCCGCAGAGATCTCGATACCGCAGTTCAGCACATCCTCGGGATCAGTCAGACTAAGCTCGGCAGAACCGCCACCAAACAGCTCGCGGAATACTTCACCGAAGTTCTTATTGATCTTGTGGAATGCCTCAACGAACATCTTCTTCATCTCCTCCTCAATTGTGGAGATGATTCCGAAAAGCTCCGCCTTGGACTTTTCAAGATCGTCCATCTGAGTCTTTACGTGGTCGTATCTTTCTTTGAGTTCCGCATATTCCTCGATCGCATCAACATTGACCTGACCGAGTGCCTTTATCTGATTTTTCGTCTCATTAAGCGTTGCAGCGATCTCTGACCTATTCTCCTCGGTAACCGCAGGATATCCCAGCTCTGCCGCCGCAGTAACAGTCAGCTCATACTCATCCCACAGACGGGTCGTCATTTTCTCGATATCTGAGGTAAGGCCCTCGTATCTGTTCTCGTTCTTTGTGTGAGCTTTGTATACAAGCTCCTTCTTTGAAGCTACCTCACGGGTACGGGACTGAAGCTCTCTGATCTTTTTCTCATAATCAAGCCCGCCTGATTCAAGTCCTGCGCGCTTTTCTTCCATAAGT
>JAZUBE010000073.1:0-16367 GCA_045638325.1 Eubacteriales bacterium | reverse complement strand
CTACTCAGAGGTACTTGAAGAAAAAGTAGAGAAATTTCTGATGACAGTCAACGGAATAAATGATGTTCGTGTGTTTATAACAGTCGATAGCAGCAAGGAATATGAATATGCCAAAAAAGGAGGAGCAGAAAACTATGCTGTCGACTTTTTAATAATAAATAACAAAAATGGAGAGGAGGCTGCAATCGTAAGAGAGATCTATCCTCAGATAAGAGGAATAGCCGTATCATGTACAAACGGAGATAATGCTGCTGTAAAAGAAAAAATCACCACATTACTCAGTGCCGGGCTTGGTATTCCCGTAAATAAAATAAAAGTAGTAGGAAACTGAGTAATATTTCTTTAAATCAGGCAATATAATCTACTACAATCAAAGAAAGGTATAGGTCACTATGAAATTTGAAGAAATTAAAGAAAAAGCCTCAAAACTCTTTTCAAAAATAGGCAGAAAAACAATAATCGTAACCGCATCCGTAGTAGTGATAGGAATAGCCGTACTGCTGAACTTCATACTTCTCGGAGATAATAATGAGAAAACAGGATTGAAACCCTCAGTAGACCTCTCAGATCTTTCAGCAAATAACAACGAGAATAAAAACAATGCTGAAGACGTTGTGGACAACGAAGAAGATTACTTTGCCACGATGGCTCTCAGCAGACAAAGAGCCCGTGAGGAAGCTATGGAAGTTCTTCAGGGGGTAGTCGACAGTGAAGATGCAGTTGAGGATATGAAAACGGGAGCTATGGAAGACATACGCCGTATAGCAGACGAGATCAAAACTGAAGCAAATATCGAATCTCTCATTATGTCAAAAGGCTTTGAGCAATGCGTAGCAGTAGTAAACGGAGATACCGCAAGCATAGTTGTAAAGTCAGACGGACTATTACCAAGCGAAGTCTCTCAGATAAGTGAGATCGTATACGAGCAGGCAGGAGTACTCCCATCCAATCTGAACATAATTGAAAAAAACTGATCTTATAAGTTTTTATTTACTTAATTGCCTGTAACCTTGACAAAACGTATAATATAAGATATAATATACTTATATATTTATGAAAGGACAGGTGACACAATGAATAATGTGCATGTACTCGACGGAGTATCTAACGGCGAGAAGTATCTTATATATAAAGGCCGTCCTCTTGTTCGTGAAAACAACACGATCGTATATGGCTGCGCTGAAGAAAAATATGTGCTTCAGATCACAATAATGACCACTAAGGAATATACGGGGAATGAGGTTCCCGATAAAGTTATCGTTCAGGTGGTAAACACCGATTCAAGTCTTCCTATGGGTGAGCGTATCGCTAAACAGGATATGAAATCAGGACTCAGTGAAGCGTTTGAGATCGGCGTTATCTGGCTTGAGAGACTTCTTGCATCTTAAAAACGCACAAAACAGCCTCTGTTCAATGAACAGAGGCTGTTTTTATGTTGTCAATTTGATTCAGATGCAATAACAAGGCACTCATCCCTGATTATATCTGCTTCAATAAAAGGAACCTTTTTACCGAATATAAGCTGATATGTTTCATGACCTTTTCCTGCAAAGAAAACGATATCGCCTTCCTCTGAAATACGGATCGCATGACGCACCGCCTTTTCACGGTCAGCTATTTTTATATAAGGATGATCAGGATCCATATGGGATGCGATCTCGTCTATAATATGCATCTGATCCTCATAATCAGGATTATCAGATGTGATAACGGAAAGATCGGCAAGAGCAGATGCGGCCTCGCCCATTTCCTTTCGACGGCCTTGTGTACGGCCACCCACAGAGCCAAATACAACAACAAGTCTTGACGGATCATACTCTCTGAGGGAAGCAAGAGCACGTCTCATGCTCTCCCCATTATGAGCATAGTCAATGATAAAAGTTCTGCCGGGAAGCCCGGGAACGATCTCAAAACGTCCCATAACAGATGTCTCTGCAAGGGCAGCGGCAGCGTGATCTACATCAACGCCCATTCTGTTGGCACAAGCTATAGCGGTAAGTCCGTTATATATGCTGAATCCACCCGGAGAGCGAAGCTTGACAGCAGTTTCCTTTCCGCAGAATGAACAAACAAAATCTATACCAAGTGTCATGCTGTCTCTATAAGGTGTACCACCTGTTCCGCAAAAAACGGAATCACTGCACATTCCTATAGAAATAAGCTCTGCATTATCATTTTTTTCAATTACCGATAACGACTCGGGATCATCAATATTGTAAACGATATCCCCGGAATATCCCCGGAAGAAAGATGCCTTGGCATTCTTATAATCATCAAAATCCTTAGGCTCACAATCGGCGATATGATCGGGGGAAAGATTTGTAAAAGCTTTTACTGCAAAATCAATTCCGTCAACTCTGTGATGAGCAAGCGCCTGTGATGATACTTCAATTGCAGCATATTTTACACCATTGTCTACCATAAGAGCAAAATAATGGTGAAGCTCTTTGCTTTCGGGAGTAGTATTCACGGTCTCAGTTCTCTCACCGTTTATTATAACGCCATTAGAACCGATATAAGCGCAGTTTTTTCCGTTTTTATTAAGAATAGAAGCAATAAGAAGGGCAGTGGTAGTTTTTCCCTTGGTACCTGTTATACCAATGAGCTTCAGCTTATTGGCAGGATAATCGTAAAAGTACGCAGAAAGTCTTGCAAGTGCAGCTCGCGTATCATCAACAACGATAACTACCGCATCCTTCGGAATATTATCGGGAATATACTCACACAGAAAAGCACGGCAACCAGACTCATACGCCATTGATGCAAACTTGTGTCCGTCCGAACGTGCTCCCACAAGACACACGAAAATATCACCGGGACCGGCTTTTCTTGAATCGTATTCTATTTTATAAATAAGAGATTCGATTGCTTTTTCATCGGAAGATCTTATATCAGCACCAAAAAAAGCAGCAATCTCACCGAGAGATTTCTTATAAATTTTCATTATCGCACCTCCGGCATAAAAGTATATCCATTCTGCGTAAGCTCAAGAATGCCGTCAGACCACTTTTTTAATTTTTCATTAAAGCCAACGCTTTTTTTACCACAAAATGCCACTGAAAAAGCAGCTAAAACTTCGAGAGAATCACAGAGGTACGGAATATCGGGATCATTGAAAAGCGAAAGCTCATCTGCCATAACGGAAAGCTCAGTACATCCGAGGATAAGGCAGTCGCATCCCTGCGATTTCATATCTTCGGATATTCGTAAAAAGTCTTCTCTTGATGCAGTTTTGCCACACTTTACACAGCCATAAATGATCTCCATGAGTTTATCTTGTGAATCCTTTGAAGGAGTGGCAAACTCAAGTCCGAGTGACATACATTTTTCCTGGTAAGATCCTGCACTCACAGTACCTGTGGTAGCAAGGATTCCCGCTTTTCTGAATCCGGATTTTCGCAAAAAATCAACAGTTTCATATATAATGCTCGGAACAGGTACAGACACCGCACGTCTCACTTCATCAATGAAATAATGAGCCGTATTACAAGCAATTATAATACCGTCAGCACCGTATCTCTCAAGTCTTACGGCATCCTCAACCATGAAAGGAAGCGGAGACTCGTCTGACTTCCCAAGAATAAATTCAGTACGGTCAGGTGTGGTTGCACGGCTGTTAAGCACTATATCAATGTGATCCTGATCTCTTTCTGCAAGTGTATGCTCAGTTATCATCTTGTAGAGATAAGCACTTGACATCGGACCAAGCCCACCAAGAATACCGAGTAATTTTGACATAATTCCCCCGAAATTTATTTTTTGGGATAGTATACCTGGAATTTTTTCTTCTGTCTTCTGAGCTGTTCAACGACGCAGACAAACCGCAAAGGATTTTTGAAAATATCCGCCTTGTACCAAAGAGAAGATGTCTCTTGACCGTCGGCAGCAAGCTTTTTCGCTTTATCAACAAGCTCTGCATCCTCAGTGTAAGTGTAAGCAACAGATTTCGGCACATGATGCCAGAAATGCTCCTTATTACAAAGCACACAGTCATCTCCGTCAGAATCAAAAACCTCGGCAGCAAGCTTTGCAACATTGATTCCCGCAGCAGTCATGTACATATTACTTCTGCCTTGTCTGAGATTGATCTCAAACACTCTGAAATCGTCACCTTTTCCTGTATATTTGATATCAAAATTTGAGAATCCGGTGTAACCAAGATCTTCAAGAAAAGCTTTGATTTTCTCATTAAGAGGGAATTTTTCGGTATTCTCAGTAACAATTGCCGCATGATTGCCGAGTCCTTTGGGGGTATGCTCCTCAACCATGGTATGACCGAGACACATAGCTCGGACCTTACCCTTGGAATCGGAAAATGCGGTAAATACTCTCATCGAGGCATCCCCTCCGGGTATGTATTCCTGAAGAATTATTTTATCCGGATAACCGGATGCGTATATCTCAGAAACGATCTTTACAGCATCGGCAGATGTTTTTGCCATGTATACCTTTTTCATGCCATCAAATGGGAATTTCCAGTAATCAACACTTGATGAAGGTTTAATGATTATAGGGTAAGAAAAACCGAGCGCATCTTCGGAAAGACAGTCCTCATCAACAACTTCGGAAAGCACGACTGTAGCAGGATACGGAATACCGTACTTGTCACACATCTCGTAAAACGCTGCTTTCTTTGAAAGAGGCTCAATAAGAGAGGGAAGAGTATAAGGACAAGTGTACATGGGAAGTTTGTCCTTGTTTCTTATGATCATTGTCGCATAATCATCGGTACAACCGAAAAGGATAAGTTTTCCGTCAGTATGAGACTTTGCATAGTCCGTAAGAGTACGGAGCATTGTCTCCTCGTTGTCAATATCAGGCACAATATGGAAATCAATAAGGGAAGAATACTTGGTTGCAGAAATGGCATATCTTCCGAAAGCAACAGATTTCACATTATATGCTTCATGAAACGCTCTTGCAACATTATAGCAGTTAAGGTCTCCGCCAAGGAGAACGGGATAAATTTTTTTCATATTTTACTCCGATGTCAAAAATCAGTTACCGAAAAAACGTCGGTGCCATACGAGGAATACAAGAGCAGTCCAGATCTTTCGACCATTATTGCACTTACCCTCACGATGATCCTCAAGAAGCTTCATAAGAATATCAGTATCGAAGAACTCCGCCGCCGCATCTGAGGTGAAATACTCTTTTGCATAGTTGTAGTATTTATCCTCGCGAAGCCATTTTCTGATAGGCACAGGGAATCCTTTTTTGGTACGGTCAGCCCACTCATTTGGAAGAATACGATTTGCGGCCTTACGAAGAACGTACTTTGTATTTTCAGTGGTTATCTTGTATTTCTCCGGAATAGTTGCAGCCTCACGCATAACTTCACGATCAAGATAAGGAACTCTCAGCTCAATGGAGTGTGCCATACTCATCTTGTCTGCCTTAAGAAGGATATCACCGGGAAGCCAAAGCTTGAGATCAAGATACTGCTTTCTCTCAAGTTCTGAGAGATCTTTAACCCTGTCGTAAATGGGAGCAGTAATATCTCTCGGTGTCATACCTGAACGGTATTTGGGACGAAGAATAGCTTCCGCTTCTTTTTCGGGGAAAACGAGAGCCTGACCAATAAAGTAATTCTCCGGTTTTCCGCTTCCTTTGATGATAAAATCATGTCCCTTGAAATAGGGAAGTTTTTCAGACACAGCTGCCGCACCGCGTCTGATAAAAGACGGGAGCTTCTTATATTTTCGCATCATGGGATTCTCGTCGTACCACTCATATCCGGCGTAAATCTCGTCTGCACCCTCGCCCGAAAGAACGACTGTTACATGCTCACTTGCAAGTCCCGCAAGAAAATAAAGGGGAACAGATGACGGGTTAGACTGAGGCTCATCCATGTGATACTGTATATCCGCAAGAGCATCAAAACAGTCATCAGCAGTAAGCATCCTGGTATAATTCTCAACACCGAGAAGCTTTGAAAGTTCCTTTGCCTCACCTGTTTCATCGAAATTATCGAAGTCGAAACCTACGGAGAATGTTTTATTAGGCATGAGAGCTGCAGTAATATAGCTTGAATCAACTCCGCCGGACAGGAATGAACCTACCTTAACATCGCTTATTCTGTGAGCCGCTACAGACTCTCTGACTCTGTCATCCACAAATCCTACAGCTTCATCAAAGGTCATGTCAGACTTCTTTGAAAAATCAACATCCCAATACTCTCTGATATTCATCACACCTTCTTTAAGTGTGAAGCAGTGTCCGGGAAGAAGCTTGTAGGTATTCTTGAAAAATGTCTCCTCAGTTGCGGAATACTGGAAAGTGAGATAAGGCCTAAGGGCATCGGGATTCACCTCCGGCTTAAACGCCGGATGCTCAAGAAAACTCTTTATCTCGGATCCAAAAATTATATCGCCTGATGAAGTCTTTGAATAATAGAACGGCTTTATACCGAAATGATCACGCGCACCAAAAAGGGAACAGGATTTTTTATCCCAGATAACGAAAGCAAACATTCCACGAAGACGTGTGACAATATCCTCGCCATACTCTTCAAAACCGTGTACAAGGACCTCAGTATCGCATCTGGTCTTAAAAATATGACCTTTCGATATAAGCTCATCACGCAGATCCATGAAATTATAGATCTCACCGTTGAATACACATACCACCGAACGATCCTCATTATACATGGGCTGAGCACCGTCGGAAAGGTCAATAATGCTGAGTCTGCGGAAACCGAGAGCAATATCTCCGGATTCATCTGCAGAAGAAATATGATATCCCTCCATATCGGGACCTCGGTGGATTATTCTGTCAGCCATACGGCGCAGAACATCTTGTCTGTTTTCAAGGTAGCCTGTAAAGCCTACAAATCCGCACATATAAATCTCCTTATTCTTCAGTGACGGAAGGCACTGACTCTGAAGGAATTCCAACAGCCGATGATTCGGGCAGATCAGGAATTTCCGTTTCATACGTTTTATCAGTTTCGATAGGGAAGATATCGGGAGCATCGGTGACGATCATATCTTCAGGATCGTATACAAGTGAATTGGTACATAAAAGAAGGGTACTTCCGTCACAAAGCTGAGCAACGTAAACAACATCCTCAGCCTCTGCATTTACATCTTTTGCAAGAAGAAGAGTATCACTTATATACACCGTTTCACATCTCATGTCATCAACGAAGACATAGCTGTCCTCAGTAAAATTCTCACCCGACACAAACATGATATCTTCATAAAGCTGAATAGCAGATATGGAAATGGTCTCTGTACCGAGTTTCATTTCAACAGGCACAGGGCGCTTATCACCGAGAGCATAATTCTCACCCTTCAGCATATCATACTCCATAAGCTGCATGTACTTATAGTAATTCTCGTCATCAGCAAGCTTATTGTGAATACGGAACATTTCACCGCCGTTTATTCCGAGAGCATCAAGTATTTTCGCAGAAAGCTGGAATGCCTGAACATCACCGCCCTCACATTCAAAACCGAAGTTGCTCCACACAACATACTCGGTACTGTAAATATCACCGTCGAACATATTCTCGTTCTTAAGGCCGAGTGTAGGGAGGTGATCACCATATACTACAAGAACAACATCCTCAGGATAATCCTCAAGAAGCTTGATAAGCTCACCTACCATAGCATCAGTCTCACGAATCTGATTTATAAAATATTCCACTTCATAAAGGATGTTATTATAGGGATAAGAGAGTACCTTTATTCCCTCATCATCAACAGTTTCATAATCGGGATATTTACCGTGGGGCTGTACCGATACAGTGAAAACAAAATCCTTACCGTCAGTAGATTCAAGTGAATTGGTTATCTGCTCAATAAGAATATTATCCTTACACCAGCCAAGAATATTTCGCTCGTAATCCTTCATATATTCGATGGGCGTAAAGGTATTAAAGCCTATATTGGGATATACAAGGTTACGCGTGTAAAAGGTAGCGATATGATTATGAATAGCGTGAGAGGTGAATCCGACATCCGTCATAACACTCGCAAGAGACTGACAGGTAACTTCATTAAGGATAGTGGAGTAGGGGCATTCAAGAAGTCCGAAATGGGCAAGATTCATTCCGCAAAGAACCTCAAATTCAGTATTGGCAGTACCTCCGCCAACAGCATTGACACTGAATTTACCCGTAGGACAGCTCTCCTTTAAAGAAGTGAATACGGGAAGAGGATTATCACTGATCTCAAGATCTATTACCTTATTAACGTCAAAGAATGATTCGAGCTGAAGGAAAATAACATTCGGAGAATTCTCGGCAGTATTTCCGATCTCATCCTCACCGAGCTTTTCAAGAAGCTCATTGACAGCTTCTTCAGAATACTCATCCGGAGATACGACTCCTCTGTGTACAAAACTACGAAAGAAACAGTAGGGGAATCCATAATCATCATACGCCTTTATAGCACTCTCAAGCTCAGCGGGAATATATTCGGTATACGCTGTATAAAAAACAAATGAGCTGAGAACCAGAGCAATACAACATGAGCTTATAACAGACTTCTTTCTGTTAAATTTTGCAGGCTTTGGACATTTGCGCCAAAGTAGAACAAGCAATATCCCTGCAACAACAAATGCAGCAAGAATAAGTATGACACCACCCCAGCCTATATACTTCGGGATGACTTCATACGCGGATAGAACGACCTTCAGATCGATCGCTGAAAAAGGATTGGTACGCATACTCTGAATCACATAATTCGTGATTGAAATAGTCAGCCAGAGCGCCGCATTTACCATATAGAAGAAATAACGATGATAAGACAAAAGTGAGAGCGACATCGTAAACGCTACTATAAGAAAATTGATAAGGAAAATAAACGGGGAGTTGAAAACAAAAGCAAAAGACTCAGCAAATGAGCGGCGGCAAAGAATATCTACCGTAAAATACATCACTAATGAAAAGATCAGATATTCCAGAATAGGATGTGAATGGATCTTTTTGGCAACACCTGCAATAAAATTACCTACAGGGGAAAATACTTTCTTTAAAACATTTAATATATTTTTCAATTTAAACACCTCTTAAATCAAACGCCTGTTTTTCTATTTGTGTTTCTGTACTTACCCGGAGACACACCAAAACGGTCTCTGAACAGATTCGTGAAATGCTGGGTACTTGAAAAACAAAGCAAGTATGAAATATCCTTTATGGAAAGTTCACTGCTTACAAGAAGCTCTGCAGCCTTATCAAGACGTCTGAGCTTCAGATACTGCATTGGAGTATCATCAAACTCGCTTCTGAAAATACGTATAATATGTACGCCCGTAACGCCGAACCTCTTACCAACGGTATCAAGGTCAACTTCCCCGCAAATACAAAGATCAAGATAATTTCTGATACTCATAGGAGTGGGACGTTCATCACGCTTATGTCCCTCGGACTTATGGGAAGAAATATCAAGCAGAAATGAAAAAGCAGCCTCGCACAAACTTTTACCGGCACTTCCGTCTCCGGCACGGTATCTGTCATACATTGAATGAAGCTTCAAAAAAACATCAAACAGATCAAATGAAGAAGCAGCCAAATAAACATTATCGATGTTCAGCACATCAGCCACGGCTTCAAACATAAAACCGGAAATGTGAAAGGAAAAAGCAGAGAGATCACGGCTTTTTCTGTATATAACACACTCCTCCTCCGGACGTATCACAACAAGATCGCCGATACCTGCATTTATAAGAATGTCGGGAGATTCAATACATTCCTCACCGGATATCACATATTCAAATATAAAACCATCACCTTTTGGATGATGATAGGGAACAGATCTGTCTGTTCGTCCGACACTGCGGATATCTACAACATTTCCCTCCGGGGAAAAATCAGAATAATTTAAAACCATATAAAAAACCTTCGTTTGTAATAATACATACATTACATTATATAACAAATCACTCAATAAATCAATGGTACAAGGTAAATATTAAGGTTTTTTTATGAAAGATATGTACTTTGGCAAAAATTCAGACATTTTTATCGGAATACTGTAACACGCAACAAAAAACAAGCGAATACGCAAACTTTTCCAAAGAATACTATTGACAGTCACATGACCGTATGATATAATACAAGTACCACGAACAATAGTCAAATGCATGGAATCTGATGTGGAGGTATTGCGAGTGAATGGAAACAGAATGCTCGAATATATACCCGGAACCGTGATGTCACGGGATAAAATGGGAAATGTAACAGGACTTGAATTCCTGAAAAAAATCTACTTTATAACCGATGGCATAAAGCTGTCACAGGTCCGCGAAATAACAGGAGTCGACGGGACTACTCTGCAGAACTGGGTAAAACGCGGATGGATACTCAATCCGGTAAACAAAACATATGGAATAGATCAGCTTGCGCGCATTCTTATTATCAACATGATGCGGGATACCGTACAGCTCTCAAGAATATCATTTCTTCTCAAATACATAAACGGCAGTGTTGAATCCAGAGATGACGACATAATACAAGAATCCGTTTTGTATGACTATATATGCATGGTTCTTGATATATGGTGCTCTTCCGACACAGATGTTGATCTGCGCATCACCATAGCAAACGTGACCGCCGATTACAAGGAACGATTCAGCGGTGCCAGACGCAGACTCGAAAGAGCTCTCGAGATCATCGTAAGATCTTATCAGGCAACTCTTATAAAACGTTTTACCGATACTTTATTTGACGAAATCAACGGATGATTTATCCTCAGGAGGTGTTATTTTATGTTACAATGGTGGAATTCTCTCGGCACAACAGGGCAGATATTTGCTCTTATCGCAATCCCATCCACTCTCGTCCTGATTGTACAGACTTTCCTTCTTTTCTTCGGATTTGACGGGAGCGATTCACTTGACGGAGCAGGAGATATCGGAGATACCGATGTATTTGACGGAGCAGATACCGACGGTGACGGTTTCGCTCTTTTCTCCATACGTGGTATCGTGGCGATGCTTTGTGTAGCCGGATGGAGCGGCCTTGCAATGTTCCAGGCCGGATGGAATCCGGGACTCGTAATTCTTCTTTCTTCCGTTTTCGGAGTCCTCGCCCTTTTCGGAATGGCTTTTATGATGAAAGCTATCATGAAGCTGCAGGATAACGGAAATATTGACCTCGGCAGTTCTGTAGGAAAATGCGGAAAAGTTTACATACCAATCCCTCCAAGTATGTCCGGCAACGGAAAGATAAACATAACTCTACAGGAAAGATTTCTTGAGGTCGATGCAGTCACTGCATGTAACAGAACAATAAAAACCGGCGAAACTGTAAGGGTGGTTGCCACTGATGAATTCTCCACTCTTGTGGTAGAACCTGTTATAAACTCAGACAATTAAAATAAAGAAAGGACAACAACATGAACAGATTTTTCCTGAACCAATTAGCCGACGGCTCCATTGATATCACAATGGTTGCTCTTGTAAGTGTAATAGCTCTTGTTATCCTCACAACAGCTATTCTTATCATCTCAAGGTACAGAAAATGTCCATCCGATAAAATCCTCGTAATTTACGGTAAGATAGGCCGCGGCAAAGACGGCACCGCTCGCAGTGCCAAATGTATCCATGGTGGTGCCGCATTCATCGTTCCTGTATTTCAGTCATACGAATACATGGATCTTACTCCAATCTCTCTGAGCGTAGATCTTCGTAACGCTCTGTCGCGTCAGAATATCCGTGTGGACGTTCCTTCAAGATTCACCGTCGGTATTTCCACCGAGCCCGGTGTAATGCAGAATGCGGCTGAGCGTCTTCTCGGACTTAAGCTCGACGCCATAAAGCAGATCGCCGAGGATATCATATTCGGTCAGATGCGACTTATCATTGCAACAATGGATATCGAAGAGATCAACACAGACCGTGATAAATTCCTCGAAGCAGTATCCGGTAACGTAGAAACAGAGCTTAAAAAGATCGGTCTGAGGCTCATCAACGTAAACGTAACCGATATCACCGACGAGAGCGGCTACATCGTTGCACTCGGTAAGGAAGCTGCCGCTAAGGCTATCAACGATGCAAAGATCTCTGTTGCGGAAGCTGACAGAAGCGGTGCTATCGGTTCTGCTGAGGCTGACCGTGATATGCGTGTCAACGTATCGAAATCCAACTCTGAGGCTATCAAGGGTGAAAACGAGGCAAAGGCTCAGATCGCCGAATCCGACGCTATCCGCCGCGAGCGCGAAGCCGAGTCCCTCAAGAGAGCTACCGCCGCCGAGAATATTCAGGCTGCAAAAGCCATGGAGGAATCCTACGGCGCACAGAAGAGTGCCGAGATGGAGCGTGCTTCTCTCGAAAAGGCTAAGCTGGAAGCTGATGTCATCGTAAAAACCGAAGTTGAGAAGAGAAAGGTAGAGCTTGAGGCTGAAGCTGAGGCTGAGCAGATCCGCCGCAAGGCAAAGGGTGAAGCTGATGCTATCCTTATGAAGATGCAGGCTGAAGCTGACGGTATGCAGGCTATGCTTACCAAGCAGGCTGAAGGTTTTGCAAAGGTCGTTGAAGCCGCAGGCGGCGATGCATCTGCAGCCGTACGTCTTATGATCGCAGACAAGATGGAAGACCTTGTGCGCATTCAGGTTGAGGCTGTCAAGAATCTCCAGATCGACAAGATCACTGTATGGGATGGCGGAAACGGCGCTGACGGCAAGACTGCTACCGCAAATTTTGTGTCCGGTCTCATGAAAACTGTGCCTCCTCTCAGTGAAATGTTTGATATGGCAGGCATGGATCTTCCCGAGTATCTCGGGAAAAAGAACGGTGCTGCCACATTAAAGGAAACTGCAATTATCGAAACCACTGACACTGCTGCTGAGCAATAACGGTGATTCTCATGAATAACAGAAAAAAGATCCTGACAGTTATAGCCTGTATTGTAATGTTTTTAATAGTTACCGGAGGATTCTTCACATTTACCGGAAACAGACAAATATTTGATACAACTTACAGATTCGAAAAAGCGATACTCTCCCTACCTGACGGCACTGTCGTTTCCGGCAAGGTGGAATCATGGCGGGACTACGAGGACGGTGATCAGATACAGGTAAAAATAGACGGAACGACTTATCTCGTTCACTCATCAAATATCGTCCTTATAAACGACTGAATGATCCATGAAGATATTCTTACTGATCGCTGAAATTCTGTTTACCGTTTTTTTGATCTGGCGAGGAGCTAAAAAAGCAAGAGGTGACAGAAACGCAATATGGCACTATTTTTTCAGAAAAAACATTATCCGCCTTGCAATCGTGATTTGTTTTTGCAACTTTTACCTCGTCGGCGGCAGCATAGATGGACTCGGATATATTCCTGATATGATATTCCTTGGAATTGTTATTATTGAGTTGCTGTTCGGAAGTTTATAACAAAAAGGACACCCTCGGGTGTCCTTTTATCATATTTTTACGGTTATTTTATTATCAGCTTACGTATTTTACGGAAAACAAATCTTACGAAAATCCCGAATATCACACCTGCGATTATTCCTGAAAGATCAACAAGAGTATCTGTAAACTCGCAGGATCGTCCCGAGGAGATAAGCTGCAACAGCTCATCAATAACAGCTACGCCATAACACATACCCACCGTTATGAAAAAAGAGGGAAGTGTAAAATACCTGAATTTTTCAAATGTAAAAAAGAAGAGGCAAACCTCAGCACCAAGCAAAGCGAACTCGGAAAAATGCGCAAATTTCCGCACGATCTTCGTGACAGTTTCAATATCCATCCTGTCATCGGGATCAATTATAGGCTTGACTATCTCAACAACACGTCCGCTTTTGTCCGAAGATGTCTCGGCACATTCAAGGGAATTGGACCAAATAAAAAATAAGGTACATCCGATAAGGATGATAAGGATCATTCGCAGAAAAAACTTTTTGTTAAGAACGATCATAAAACCTCTCTTAATAATAAAAATCAACGGGTACACTCTATGCATTATATCATATTCATTCAAAAATGTCTATATTTTAACTCAAAACCGTGAAAAACTGAAAAATCCTTTATGAAATTGTCCTTAAAGATATTGACAAACCACATGTCTTTATAGTATTATATTATAAGAATATTATTGCCTGTCGGCATCTCACACGGTCGGCAGCAAAAATTTACGGAGTGTGTTATGGATTCTAAAAGATTTGTTGAGACCCTGAAGCAGATCCCGCTTCAAATTTTGCTTCTTATCACATCCGGACTTATTGCAGTTTTTGCAATGATGATCCCCGGACTTATTTTTAAGGCAGTTATCTGGTTCAGCCATGCCAATGTTGACAATGTTTCCGTTGGTATTGACTACATAATCACCGGTGTTATCGGACTTGTTGCTTCCGTTATCGCCATGTATCAGTTTATGAAGAAACCCGGTGTTGACGATGCTATTTTTGCACAGAGAGCAAAAGGCGACTCCGCAAAGCTCAACCCTCTTTTCCCCGTACTTATCATCGTTATTTCCATGGGAATTTATTTCCTCATTTGCTGGCTTGCTAATTTCCAGTTTATCGCAGGTCCTGTTCAGTACTTTGCTCCTTTCATCGAAGGTGCGACAATCAACACCGACTTCAGTGAAGTTCTTTTCTCTAACAAGCTTATTTCTTTCGTTATCCTGATTGCGTGTGAAATTCCCGCAATGTTCCTCGGTTACAGAAAGGGATTCACCGCAAGAATGTCCGGAAAAAGCCTTATCTGACAAAAATTTAAGCTGAATAATGAATATATCACCTCTTTAATGCAAATACCTTAAAGGGGTGATTTTTTTGAAAAAATTTATTGAATATCCTTTTGTTTTTTTATTTGGTGGTGTTCTTTACTGTCTTATAGAAATACTGTGGCGCGGACACACTCACTGGACAATGGGGATTGCCGGAGCCGTGTGCTTCACTGCAATACACCTTCTTCGCATATGTTGTCCCGAGATTCCGCTCTGGATTAGATGCGCCGTTGGCGCAGTGTTCATCTGTTCAATTGAATTTGCTACGGGCTTCCTTGTAAATATTCTCCTCGGCTGGAATATCTGGGACTATTCCGACAAATGGTTTAATATTTACGGTCAAATATGTCCGCTTTACGCACTGCTATGGTTTCTCGTATGCATCCCCGGCAATTCGATATCAAAATTACTCGAAACCTCTTTTTTTACCGCAGTCAGATTTTCTGACAGTCAAAGAGAAAGGTATCCCGATCATAATGAAAAAACATGAAAAATCCAAAAAGCAATACGACAAGCTTTTATCGAAAATACTGAATCAACCGATCCTGTATATCGTTCTTTTGCTTGTCGTCGCTTTGGCGTACATATTCGGTACAACTGATCTCGGATCACTGTTTTCTCCTGTTTCTGTCAAAACACAGAACACCTGTGAAATTCACTTCATAGATGTAGGGCAGGGCGATTCCGCACTTGTTCTTACCGAGAACGGTACCGTTCTTGTAGATGCAGGAACTACCGATTCCGGAAAAGATGCCGCAGCATACATAAAGAATCGCACCAATACCATTGATTACATGATCCTCACTCATCCTCATGAAGATCACATTGGCGGTGCATCTTTCATTATGGATGACGTCAAAGTCAAAAATATCATCATGCCTGATATGACTGCAAATTCCGCTTCATTTGACAGACTTCTCGATGCAATCGAGAATAATGATACCAATGTTATCCCCGCCGAAAAAGGACTCGGATTTCTTGTGGGAGAACTCAGGATCGAGATCCTTTCTCCTCCCACAAACAAAACCTACGAGGATACAAATAATATGAGCATCGTATCCCGCATTACTTTTGGGAAAACCTCGTTTCTATTCACAGGCGATGCAGAAAAAACAGTTGAGAATGATCTTTTACAAAGTGGTCAGACACTCAGAAGTGATGTCCTCAAAATCGGTCATCACGGCTCATCCACCTCATCTTGCGAGGAGTTCATCAAAGCTGTATCCCCAAAATTTGCAGTAATATCATGCGGTAAAGACAACTCGTACGGTCACCCCCATTATGAAGTCAAAAACATTCTGAAAAAATTCAATATCCCTTACTACAGAACAGATACATACGGTACAATAGTACTTACATCAGACGGCAACAAAGTATATGTAGACTAGATTATTTTATCTTATATTTAAGTCTGAGATTGTCTGCTATCATAGCAATAAATTCGCTGTTAGTCGGTTTCCCGCGGCTGTTCTGGATAGTGTAGCCAAAATACGAATTCAGAGTATCAATGTCGCCTCTGTCCCATGCTACTTCTATAGCGTGACGTATCGCACGTTCCACCCTTGATGTTGTTGTGGAAAATTTCTTTGCCACAGAAGGGTAAAGTATTTTTGTAACCGAATTTATTACATCATTATCGCTTATCGCCATTATTATGGCGCATCTCAGATACTGATAACCTT
>JAZUBE010000072.1:0-2137 GCA_045638325.1 Eubacteriales bacterium | reverse complement strand
CCGCCTTCCGCAAGGACGGCACTCCTTGCCGATACCGAGATCCCTTCCGCACATGAATGAACGGGAACATGAGAAAGTGTGGTACAAACAAGCAGGGTACAAACTATAATACGGCGCAATGAAAACATTTTCACTATAGATCCTCCGATAAAAGTACTGTAAGTAGTTTTTATCTTACGTGAAGGATTATACCGAAAAAATATTTCCTGTTATTTATCAGAGCTAATTATTCGGGCTTCTTGTTTTTTGCGAGAGCACTTCTCAGACGTTCGATAAGCTCAGGGGAACGCTCTACAAGACCAATGATGCTTGAAACGGGATCGGATGAACCTGCAGGCTGATTTATATTCAGCATTTCAACGGAACCGGTAGGAGAAACGATAAGGAATGCTACGGGAGATACGGTAAGTCCCGAACCGCCTACACCGCCGGAGTTTGCCGCAGGATTTACAACACCTGCTTCAAATGCTTTCTTGGATGTGTAGTCAAGTCCACCGGAAGCGTATCCCATAGAGAGCTTGGATACGGGGATGATTGTAGTACCGTTTGCTGTGGTAACGGGTTCACCGATAACGGTGTTTGCATCAGCCATTGAGCTGATACCGTCCATTGCAAGCTTGAAATTTTCACTGAAATTGTTATTGCTCATAATTATCTCCGTTCTTCCGCGCGACGGCGGTATTGTTTTTATTATTCTTTGAAGCCTGAGATTCCATGCGGATCATTCTTTTGATATAATTCCTGATAATACCTCCGCCTGCTCTCAGGATATTTATTACCCTGATACTGAGTCTGATACTGACATAACCATGTACGGTACCGTTTTCAAAATCAGCATTTACATACACATCTTTCGGAGATCTCAGCCGCATATCCGTAAGGTTCCGGAGAAGTTCCAGGAGAAACTCCACTGCACTTACGGCACCAGCGTATGCGATTGCGGTAACTGCGGCATTTTTTGTTCCGACATTCAGTCGCATCTTTATGATCTCACATCTGAGATGTTTTCTGAATTTTTCCGCCATATCACCCACAAGGTCAAGGATTTCACCAAGTTCACCCGGCAGGAATTTTTCTTTTTTCTTTTCGCTTGTATCGGCAGTCGCGGGCTTTTTTGATACATCTTCACTCATAAGCTGTCTGTATTTTTTCGGGGAATAGTCCGACAGCTTAATTTTTTTCTTCTTTTTAGGATGAAGCTTTATCCGTACAGGACCTATCCATACGATCACTTTGGCTTCACCATTATCAGAGGGTGTTTTCCTGTAGTCAAGGGAGACTTTTACCCTCATCATGAGAATGAGAAGCACGAAAAGCAGGATACCCGCTATTATATAAAGAGCGATCATGATTCTGTGTTTTCGACAACCGCATCTGCTGAAGGAGCATCGTCCTTACCGGAGTAGTCGGTGACTTCGGTAAATTCCATTCCCTCCATGGGTATGGTACCGTCATCTTTTTCGACATCGGGATGTCCGTCTACAGTAGGCAGTTCCCCAAGGGAAGACATACCGAACACTCTCAGAAAATCTTCTGTCGTTCTGTAGAGCATGGGACGTCCCGGGACATCAAGTCTGCCGCAAGGCTCAATAAGGTGTTTCTCTGTGAGAGAATTCACCGCATAAGAGGAATCCACACCGCGTACGGTGTCAATGAATGACCTTGTAACAGGCTCGTTATATGCAACGATAGCAAGTACCTCAAGAGAGGATGCGGAAAGATTTCCGCCTCTCTTTATTCCGAGTGCATCACGGATGTATCCGCCAAGTTCGGATTTTGTACAGAGCTGACATGAATCCGAGAAGCAGAGGAGCATTATTCCTCT
This sequence comes from Eubacteriales bacterium, assembly GCA_045638325.1. Classification (GTDB taxonomy): domain Bacteria; phylum Bacillota; class Clostridia; order Oscillospirales; family CAG-272; genus UMGS1312. The sequence continues at coordinate 312 of JAZUBE010000072.1, read as the reverse complement.
TGGCAGAGAATTGGGTGAATTGTAATAATCGGCACGCTCGTTTACGAGTTTTTTTATCTCGGCAGGTGAACTACCTGTAACAGCAGCAAGCTTTGCATAGCCGACAGGATATCCTGCGGCAAACAGTACCGCTTCGATAATGCTCATTTTTTCATCATCTGAGAGGATGTTCGGTTCCGATACGAGGTTTTCATCTATAGTCATGGCTATCACCTTTCAAAGTTATGAGTCATCGGCAACTGCACCGGAGAGATCGTCGGCATCAGCACCCTCGGACAGGGAGATCATACCTTCGTCCATTACGTCAATAAT
>JAZUBE010000071.1:0-3254 GCA_045638325.1 Eubacteriales bacterium | reverse complement strand
CCGCAAAATAATATTTATCTCGTTCTTATTCGCCGTTCCACTTCTTCTCGGCGTTTGCCATATCCTCTGCGGAAGGACCGTAGGGGATGGAGGAGCAGCGTACATCAACATTACCGTTCTCATCCGGGAAGGGAGAGATGCGGTCGTTCTCCCACAGCTTCTTGTCCTCTTCCTTGGAGAAGTCGGGAATATCGTAAGGAATGTTTCCGTTAAGAATACTTCTCCATCCGAGAATAGCACAGGATGCCATAGCGGTAGCACGGTATACGTTCCAATACGGTGCCTCACCCTTCTCGATAGCCTTAACGAAGTAGTAAACTACCCAGAAGTCGGAGCCGCCGTGTCCTGCCTCCTCGGCATACTTACCAAGCTCGGGCTCAGGCCACTCGTAATCGTAGTCATCCTCGCACTTCTCGAGTTCTTCGGGCTTTGCCCAGGGGGCATAGGAGATACGAAGCTTGCCGTTTGTGGGGCTGATCTCGCATCCGCCCTTTGTACAACAGAGCTTGTAGTGGCTTCCGTGAGGGAAGAACTGAGACCATCCGTTTACACGGAATACAGCATCATTATCAGTCTGGATCATGAGGATAGCAGCAGCATCACCTGTGTTAAGCGCAGTTCCTTCTGCAACTTCGGGAGCGAAGGATGCCATTGCGGTAACTCTTGTGGGCATGCAGTCAGTCATCTGCATAATGGGGGCAAGTGCATGTGTGGTGTAGAAAGTTCTGGGAGTCCAGTTTCTCCAGTGGTACTTTCCGGGAGCAAGAGAGTTCTGCTCATCCTGATTCATGGGATGAACGTACTCACCCTCGCCGTATACGATCTTACCGAGAGAACCTTCCTTGTACAGCTTCTCCATAGCAAGATTTGATTTCATGTAGGGGTAGTTTTCGAGAAGTCCGTAGATCTTGCCGGTCTCCTCAACTGCACGTACAAGCTCAACACCCTCAGCCATTGTGATGTTGGAGATAGTCTCGCTGAGTACGTGCTTGCCTGCTTTCATTGCCTTGATCGCAAATGATGCGTGCTCGCAGAAGTAGTTTGCAAGAACAACACCGTCCATGTCAGCCTTCAGAAACTCGTCGTAATCTGTGTAAATGAGCCCCTCCATGTCAGGGTGGTAATAGAGAAGATCCTTGATCTTCTTCTCGTTTGACTCGCAGTACGCAACGACCTCAGCACCGGAGGCTCTGAGAGATGCGATGAAGCAGGAACCGCGTCCTGCACCAACGATACCGAATCTAAGTGCCATAGTAACTCCTTTTTGACCGGCGGACCGGTGACGGTATTTTATAAAACGGGAGTACCGCCGCCCCGTTTCTTTTTTTGCATTTTAACACAGCAGGGAAAAGATTGCAAGGGGTTTGGGGAAACTTAGGGGAGAGAATATTTTCTCTCCTAAAATATCCCTCTAAAACCTTGCATATCGCAGCACTTTGTGATACAATAACTGTGTATGAAATTTATACTCCCTTATATAGAAAGGAATAATCCAAAATGAAAATTCTTGTTATCAACGCAGGAAGCTCTTCCATCAAGTATCAGCTCATCGATATGACCGATGAGTCCGTTCTCGCAAAGGGTATGTGCGACCGTATCGGTATCGAAGGCGGTAACTTTAAGCACAAGGTTCCCGGACGTGATGACTACAAGATCGACGTTCAGATGGCAAACCACGGCGAGGCTATCAAGCTCGTAACAGATGCTCTCGTATCTCCCGAGCACGGTGTTATCTCCTCCATGAGCGAGATCGCTGCTGTAGGACACAGAGTACTTCACGGTGGTGAGAAGTTCTCCGGTTCCGTTATCATCAATGAGGACGTTATTGCAGCAATCGAAGAGTGCTGCGAGCTCGGACCTCTCCACAACCCCCACAACCTTACCGGTATCCGTGCCTGCGAGGCTATCATGCCCGGCGTACCTCAGGTAGCTGTATTCGACACCGGTTTCCATCAGACTATGCCTGACTACGCATATCTCTATGCGCTTCCTTATGAGTACTACGAGAAGTACGGTATCCGTCGTTACGGCTTCCACGGTACTTCCCACAGATACGTAACTCTCCGTGCGGCTGAGGTTCTCGGAAAGAAGCCCGAGGATATCAAGCTCGTAACCTGTCACCTCGGTAACGGTTCCTCCATTGCGGCTGTTAACGGCGGTAAGTGCATGGATACCACCATGGGTGTTACACCTCTTGAGGGTATCATGATGGGTACTCGTTGCGGATCTATCGACCCTGCTATCGTTCCCCTGCTTATGGAGAAGGAGAACCTTACTCCCAAGGAGATCGACACAATTATGAACAAGAAGTCCGGTATTCTCGGTGTATCCCAGAAGACCTCTGATAACAGAGACATCGAGAATGGCGCTAAGGCAGGTGACGAGCGTTGCCAGCTCATCGAGTCCATGATCTGCCACCAGCTCGTTAAGTATATCGGTGGATTTGCTGCAGCTATGGGTGGAATCGACGCTATCGCATTTGCAGGCGGTATCGGTGAGAATAACCCTCACTACCGTGCAAGAGTTGCTGAGAAGCTCGCATTCCTCGGATGTGCTATCGACGCTGACAAGAACGCACTCCGCGGTGAGGAGATCGACATCTCTACCGATGACGCAAAGGTAAGAATGCTCGTTATTCCCACAAACGAAGAGCTTATGATCGCAAAGGATACCTACGAGCTCTGCAAATAATCCGACTCGGAGTATATAAATATGAACTACAATGTAAATAATCCCTGGATCGCCAAGCGTGAGCCTATCGTCTGTCTCTGGAAACCCGACTACAACCGCGGATTTGTGTCCAATATGAACACATCTCTCCTGGTTGATGTAATGTGTTTCTCCGACAGACAGCTTGAGGAGTATGCCCTCATGATGAAGGACTGCGGATTTACAGGTGTCCAGGTTACAGATATGTGTACAGCATGGAGACATTCCGGTTCTCCTGAGTTCGTACACGACAGACTGAAGGTTTTCGCAAATGCACTGCACAAGCACGGTATGGAGTTCTCTCTGTGGGCGTGGGCTGCTGAGTTCAGCGGTCACGGCTGGCAGGATGAGGATGTGCGCTATTGCCCCGAGAATGGCGGCAAGGCTATCGACGATCCGAAGGTGCGTGCAGCATTTGAGAAATACTACGATATCTATGCCGAAATGGCTCCCTATACCGACCGCGTGATCGCACACTACTATGATCCCGGTAATCTTCCCACAATGGAAGATGTTATCAAGTCGGAGGCCAAGCGGTCTTAGGA
>JAZUBE010000070.1:0-2162 GCA_045638325.1 Eubacteriales bacterium | reverse complement strand
CATACTGAGTCCGACCGTATCGGTCAGATAGATCATCATAAATGCAGTTAAGAGTGCATATACACAGTTTCCTGCAATGTCACCGGCACCATAGCCTACCTTATGATACCATTTCAAGTACTTTTTCTGTTCCATAACTGTCTCCTTTAAAAAATTATTTATTTATAAATTCGGTAAATCTTTCAAACGCACATTTACCGTTTTTATCTCTTTTGAAAACTCCCGCATCAGTAAGAACTTCGAGGAATACTTTTCCTATCTCTTCTTTAAGTATCTCCTCTGCATTTTCCTTACAGAATTCAGGATGTCTTTCAAGAACCTCTGATGCCCACTTTGCATGGCCGCAAAGCTCGGGACTTGCCACAAGATTTTCACCCTTGAGCATGGCACTTTCAAGCATTCCTATATCCTTTGCAAGTCTTGAAGGAAGAACCGCCAGACCCATAACCTCTATAAGTCCGATATTTTCCTTTTTTATATGATGCAATGAAGGATTGGGATGATATATACCAAGGGGTCTTTCCGCTGTTGTAAAGTTGTTTCTCAGCACAAGATCGCAAACGTATTCATCGCCGTTTTTTCTTGCGATCGGTGTAATAGTGTTGTGGGGAATACCGTCAGTTTTTGAAAAGATCAGAACCGACGAATCATTGTATTCTCTCCATTTGGAAAGAACAAGATCACAGCACTTTTCAAGCTCCTTTCTGTCCTTTGATGAGAGCCTGATTACAGACATAGGCCACTTGACCACCCCCGCCTTGACTTTGGGATACTTATCAATTACGAAGCTGCGCTCGATGGGGGCTTTTTCCATCGCGAAGGTGTATCTTCCTCCCTGAAAATGCTCATGGGAAAGAATTGAGCCTCCTACAATGGGAAGGTCTGCATTTGAACCTACAAAGTAATGAGGGAGAATATCTATAAAGTCAAAGAGCTTTGTGAACACTGAAGAGTTTATAACCATGGGAACGTGTGCGCAGTTAAAAACTATGCAATGCTCATTGTAATATCCGTAGGGTGAATACTGCATCTCCCATTCCTGACCTCTTATTTCAATAGGAATGGGGCGAAGATTCTGTCTTGCGGGATGATTTGCGTTTCCTGCAAAGCCGGCGTTTTCCGCACAGAGCTGACACTTTGGATATGATACGGATTTCTGCTTTTTTGCCGCCGCGATATCCTTCGGGTCTTTCTCAGGCTTTGAACAATTTATCGTGATGTCAAGCTCACCGTATTCACAGTTATACTTCCAGCGAAGATCCTTCTCTATCCTTCCGGCTCTGACGTAGTTTGTCTTTTTACTGTTATCAAAATACCAGTCAGTAGCTTTTTCGGGAGATTCTCTGTGTCTTGCGCGGAATTCGGCAATCACTTCTCGAGGCATAGGAGTCATAACTCCCATAAGCTTTGTATCGAAAAGATCCTTTGAATTCTGTGTGTTTTCTATAATATGTTGCTTGCAGGCATATTCAACTATGGGTGCAAGTATTTCGTCTATACTGATTTTTCCAACCGATACCTCGACATTCTTCCAATCTGTCAATCCAAGGATATCTATGTATCGGTTTCTTACTACGATTTCGTCTGCCTTATCAATAAGTCCGTTTTCAATACCGTAGTTGATAAGTCTTTGTGTTGATATGCAAATCATTTTTCTCACCTGGTTTCATATGTTATGAATTGTATCCGTTAGGATGAGATTTGTGCCATTTCCATGCACTGCTGATAATGTCAGCAAGATCCTTGATCTCGGGTTCCCAGCCAAGAATGCGTTTTGCCTTTTCTCCTGAAGCCACAAGTCTTGCAGGATCTCCTGCACGACGGGGTTCTTCTTTTGCGGGAATCGGATGTCCGGTTACTTTTCTCGCTGTATCGATTACCTCTTTCACAGAATAACCTACACCGTTGCCAAGATTAAATATATTACTTTCTCCACCGTTCATCAGATGCTTTACTGCGAGGATATGAGCCTTTGCAAGATCTGTTACGTGGATGTAATCGCGAATACAGGTTCCGTCGGGTGTATCGTAATCAGTACCGTAGATGGAAACGAATTCGCGCTTTTTGTTGGGCACCTGAAGCACCAGAGGGATCAAATGGCTTTCGGGATTGTGAGCTTCACCGATCATGGCACTTTCGTGAGCACCGCAGGCGTTGAAGTA
>JAZUBE010000069.1:0-4509 GCA_045638325.1 Eubacteriales bacterium | reverse complement strand
ATGTAATAAGCAGGTCCGCCGTAACACTCACCGTTGCCTTTCTTCTTGTATATCTGTGCAAGGGTACTCTCTACAAATGCGGATGCGGCACCGATTATGGCGATCATCCACATCCAGAACACAGAGCCGAATCCGCCGAGGCAAAGGGCTGTTGATACACCAACGATATTTCCTGTGCCGACACGGGATGCGGTAGATACCATGAGCGCCTGGAAAGATGAAACCCCCTTCCCATCCTTCGGTTTTTCCGTTACTGCACGGAACTGTTCGGGGAGAAGTCTGAACTGCACAAATTTTGTTCTTATGGTAAAGTACAGTCCGCAAAGTACAAGAGCTATTATAAGAATGTAGCTGTACAGGGCATCGTTTATGATATTGGTGATGTTTTCGATCATTTTGATCTCCTTTTGCGGGTGAAATGTCAATATTTTCATTATTGTACCATGAAGCGCCGTGTATATGTGCGCTGTTCACAAAATGTTTACAATATACTTTATCGCTCTACTTGACTAAAGTGGCGCGGGGTGGTATCATATGTAAGAAAATTGGCTAAATGGAGATTTTTATGGAATCATTTGCAAACATACTGGGGAGAGACGAAAAATATGTGCTCTCTCTCCGTGCACTTTATGAGAATTCCGGCTTTATGCAGTACCGGATGAGCAAATTTGAGGAATATTCACTTTATTCTGACAAACAGAGCTTTCTCGGACGGAGAAACATCATTACCGTGACATCCCCGTCGGGCAGACTTCTTGCACTGAAGCCTGATATTACACTGTCAATAGTAAAGAGCTCGCCAAAGTCGGGTGATAAAACTGCGGTGAAGGCGTACTATTCGGAGAATGTGTATGTGCCTGATCCCGATAGTGATACGATAAAGGAGATCCCGCAGGTGGGTGTTGAGTATCTTGATCCCACGGCATCGGGCGGTGATTTTGCGCCTGCTGTGGCTGAGACGGCATCTCTTGCGGTAAAGAGTCTTGAGCTTCTGGGACAGAAATGGGTGCTTTGCCTGTCGCACATGGGATTTATTAAGGCTGTGCTTGATGAGGCCGGTCTTGAGGGTGAGGACAGACAGAAGGCGACGGAACTTCTTTCTGACAAGAACTCGCACGGACTCATGGCGCTCATGGAGGGACTTGGCAGACAAAGAGCAGGTGAGAGACTTGCGGCTATTGCGAGACTTGCAGGTGAGCCTGAGACTGTTATTATGGAAGCTGAGAAACTCGTGTATTCCGCAGAGGCAGAAACGGCACTTGCGGAGCTTCGTGAACTTGTTGAAAAAATCGGTACTGATTTTGAAAATAACGGTGCTTTGCATCTTGACTTTTCTATAATAAATGATGTAGACTATTACGGTGGTGCTGTTTTCAAGGGATTTGTTGACGGCGTACCGAGAGCGGTGCTTACCGGAGGACGGTATGACCGCATGGCGGAGAGTCTGGGATGCGTTGGCGGTGCCGTAGGATTTGCGGTACTTGTCGGAGAGCTCCAGAGATTCTTCGGAAAAAGAACTGAGGGAGGCTTTGACAGATGAAAGATTTTATAAATGTAGCGCTTCCCAAGGGAAGACTTGGTGACAAGGTTTTTGCGATCTTTGAGCAGATCGGGTACGAGTGCCCCGAGATGCACGAAGGCGGTCGCAAGCTGATCTTTGAGAACCCCGATGCGGGTGTGAGATATTTCTGGGCAAAACCCTCTGATGTGGCGATCTACGTAGAAAGAGGTGCGGCTGACATCGGTGTTGTGGGAAAGGATATTCTTCTTGAGTATTCACCCGATGTGTATGAGCTGTCCGATCTCGGAATGGGCAAGTGCAGAATGTGTGTTGCGGGGCCTGCGGGCAAGCGTCCCGATCCCGATGCGACGGTACGTGTTGCTACAAAATTCAAGAATATCGCACGCGGATATTACGGTGGACTGGGCAAGGATATCGATATCATCCACCTGAACGGATCTATTGAAATTGCGCCTCTGCTTGATCTGTCCGACGTTATCGTGGATATCGTTGAGACCGGTTCAACGCTGAAGGAAAACAACCTTGAGGTGTACACGGAGATCGTGGACATTTCCGCAAGACTTATCGCTAACAAGGCTGCTTACCGCTTTAAGGCTGAAGCCATCGAGCGTATTGCTGACGGTATCCGGGCGTTTAACAAGTGATTTGACAAGTTTTATTTGCCATTTTTACTTGCCACTTTCTTGAAAGAAAGTGGCGCAAAGAACTTTATACTGTGTAGCCATACAGGATTACTTTAATGGTTCAGATGCAATGCAATATACATTGCATTGCGGAAAAAGGCAAACAAAGCAAGTGCAGATGTCGGATTTTCACTTCGTTAAATCCGACGATATAGGATACTGTGGATAACGGTAAAACGAATGGATACTGATAGACATATTGGTATAAGGATATATAGGATAATTTAATTTGTTCTATTTGTTAAAAATTTTTGGGGAAGAGCGCGAGAAACCTCTTTTTATAAAAAGGGGTTTCTCGCAAAAAGAAATATAAACTATGATTCGTATAATTAACTACATTCCCGGCGAGACGGAGGTCATTGACCGAAGTGAAGAAAAGGTCGATGTTACCGCCATCGTTGCGGACATAATTGAAAATGTAAAGAAGAACGGAGACGCGGCTCTCCGTGAATATGCAATAAAGTTTGACGGAGGCTGTCCCGATTGTCTTGAGGTTTCAAGAGAGGAGATCGACGAGGCGTACGCATCTGTAGAACCTGAGCTTATTGCTGTAATGGAGGAAGCGGCTGAGAACATCAGACAGTTCCACCGTCATCAGATGCGTGAGGGCTTTGAGTTCAGAAAAGAGGATGGTGTTGTTCTGGGGCAGAAGGTACTTCCTATTGAGAAAGCGGGACTTTACGTGCCCGGCGGCACGGCAAGCTATCCTTCCACCGTGCTGATGGACTCAATCCCCGCAAAGATCGCAGGAGTCCGTGAGATAGTTATGGTGTCTCCTCCTTCAAAGGGCGGACGCATTGACAAGCGTATCCTTGCGGCAGCAAAGATCGCAGGTATCGACCGCATTTTCGCCACAGGCGGAGCACAGGCTGTGGCGGCACTTGCTTACGGTACAGAGAGTGTACCGAAGGTAGACAAGATCGTAGGCCCCGGCAACTGCTTTGTTGCTGAGGCGAAGCGTCAGGTGTTCGGAATGGTGAACATTGACATGATCGCAGGCCCAAGTGAGATACTCGTTGTGGCTGACACTACGGCAAATCCCCGTCACGTTGCGGCGGATCTGCTCTCTCAGGCAGAGCATGACAAACTGGCATCCGCTGTGCTTGTATGTGATTCAGAGGATTTTGCAAAAGCTGTACAGGCTGAGGTCGAGGTGCAGCTTGAGGCGCTCCCGAGACGTGATATCGCAAGAGAATCCATCGACAAGCGAAGCCGTATTATCGTTGTGGATAATACAGATATGGCTGTGGATATTGCAAATGAGCTTGCTCCCGAGCATCTTGAGCTTTGTGTTGAGGATCCCTTTGCGGCACTTGAAAGAGTACGTCACGCAGGCTCGGTATTCCTGGGAATGAGCTGTCCCGAGGCACTTGGCGATTATTTCGCAGGCCCTAACCATACACTTCCCACAGGCGGTAGTGCGAGATTCTCCTCACCTCTCTCCGTTGATGATTTTGTGAAGAAGACTGCGTACACATACTACACTCCCGAGGCACTCTCAAAAGTGTCGGACAAGATCGCCATGTTTGCCGAATCCGAAGGCCTTTCGGCTCACGCAAGATCGGTGACGGTCAGATCGGATAAGTGAGGGACGATAAAGGATCGGTGAAGAACGGTCGCTTTTTCGAGAAAAAGCTGACTAAGTAAATCCCGATTCTGTTGATAACTGTAATCAGCACGTCTCCCGACAGTGATACAGCAATAAGGAGATATACTTTTTATTTAAAGCTTTTTGAAGATTTCAAAGAAACTTTTTCTCGAAAAAGTTTCTTTGGCGGTGTTTGAGGCAGAGCCTCAATAATAACGCATACAAAGGACAACACCATGAGCAGATTTTTATATTCTCCCATCGAGGCGATGGAGGCGTACACTCCCGGTGAACAGCCGAAGGATGGGGTGTACATTAAACTTAACACAAACGAATCCCCCTATCCCCCCTCCCCCGGAGTGGTGGCAAGGTTGAAGGATTCCGATATAGAAAGGCTTCGCCTTTATTCCGATCCTACCTGCCGTAGCCTGAGAGAAGCTCTTGGACGTGAGCACGGTGTGGATTATACTCGTGTGTGTCCCACAAACGGTTCCGACGAGGCTCTTGCCTTTGCGTTTATGGCATACGGCAGAGACGGCGTATGCTTCCCCGATATCACGTACGGATTTTATCCCGTATTTGCAGAACTTTACGGATGTCCCATGAACGTGATTCCTCTCCGTGATGATTTTACCATGGATGTGGACGCAATGAAGGCGGCGAAGGAGACTCTCTTTATCGCAAACCAAGTCGGATCGTAGCCATGTCGTTCTGTG
>JAZUBE010000068.1:0-3939 GCA_045638325.1 Eubacteriales bacterium | reverse complement strand
TTTACGGTATGTTTATCGCAATAGTCGTGCCTGTAATACGCGAAAAAAGAAGTGTGCTTTGTGCTGCATCCATGGCTGTACTCATAAGTGTAGTTCTGTTTTTCCTTAAAGATTCCGTACCTTTTCTCTCTGACGGTTTTGCCGTGATAATCAGTGCCGTGATCGCTGCAGCCGTTGCCGCTGCTCTTTTCCCGATCAGCGATGACGGGGCTTCTGCAGATACTGAAAGTGAGGCGGCCTGATGAGTATTATAATATATATCGCCGTAATGGCAGGAGTAACGTATCTGGTGAGAATGATACCGTTCACTCTGTTTACAAAGAAGATAACCTCACCTTACATCCGCAGTTTTCTTTACTACATACCATACACGGTGCTCAGCGCAATGACCTTCCCTTCGATATTCTTCTCAACCGAGAATGTATACACATCGGTGGCGGGAACTGCAGTTGCTCTTGTACTTGCATTTCTCAGGCTGCCGCTTATTGTGGTCGCTCTGGCAGCCGCAGGTTCGAGCTTTATATTCGGTATGATAATTTAGGCACATGCAGAAATACTGTTCTTGTTAAAGATTTTTGAAAAGATAGGGCTCCGGGGGAAGAAAAACTTTTTGCAAAAAGTTTTCCTTCCCCCGGAGCTATTTTTTATAAATCCAAGTATCTACACCGTATCTCCGAGAGGCATTGAGTAGATCACGACCTCGTCGGGTGATCGTCCGAACAGCTTCTCGCAAACTCTGGCATAATACCCGAGCTGATTTTTGTGTCTGCCCCAAAGCTTTTCCGACGCCGCTTCTTTGTGAGTAAGCTCGTAATCGGTCAGCCGGTCGGTCTTGTAATCCGCAAGCACCAGCCGTCCGTCTGAATCGGTGAATACGACATCAATAACGCCCTGTGCAATAACGAGAGTGCCGTCATTCCGAAGAAGATCCGCCTTCATCTCATCTCCCGTGAGAGTCTCTGCCGGTATCGCCGCATTGAATCTGAACTCACGGCGTACCTCCTTTGCCGAAAGGATACGTCTGAAAAATTCGCTTTTTCTGAATGCTTCGATATAATCAAGATTTGCCGCTTCTCCGTCTGCACGGCTCATAAAGCCTTCCTCAACAAGTCTGCAAAGCTCTGCGCCGACTCCAAGATCACGGAGCTTCTCAAAATCACAAAACTGCAGGAACAGGTGTGCCGCACTTCCCGCATCTGCGGGTGAATAGGCAGTTCCCTGCATGAATTTCGGAACAGAAGGTACTATCTCCTCCTCCGATACAATATCTGCGGCACCGTCATCGTACTCATCAAGTATCTCGGGATACAAACGTGACACGGTTAGCTTGGAAGGGATATTCTGCAGATGTCTGTACTTATACTCAAAGGTTGTTCTCTCTCCTATGATATCACACACCGCACACTCCTCAGATAATTTTTCTTCATTATTATACCGATCTGTGAAGTAACCATCCTCATCATTCAAGGGGGCATCCTCCGAAATGTACGGAACATCTATCACAGCGGCAAAAGAACCTCCGTAAAGATGAAGTGCTTCAAGTATCATATCCATGTAGTTATTCTTATGAACAACGGAAAATTCATCAAAGAATCTTGCTCCTCCCGCAGCACTGCCGCGAAGTCCGTCAATGCTATTCGTAACACCTGTAACAATAAGTCTTTCCCTTGCTCTGGTCATAGCAACATAAAGCACACGCATCTCCTCGTATGCGCTCTCGCGCATACTGCGGAATATGGCAAGTCGTCTGAGATGATTGTCACATCGTACAAGCCCTCCATCGTCGGGCAGCTTCAGCGCAACACCGAAATTCCTGTCTATGAGCATTGATTTTTTCGTATCGCTGAGGCTGTATCGTCTTGTGGCATTCATAAGGAAGCACACGGGAAACTCAAGTCCCTTTGAGTGGTGAACCGTAATAAGCGATACACCCTCACCACAGCTCTCATCCTCCTCGAGTCCTGTCTTCTCCAGATGGTCGGCATATCCGAGGAATTCGTAAAGTCCGAGTCCACGCCCTCTCGCAAGCTCATACAGACGAAGGGCACGGTCTTTTGCACCGACACCTCCCTCACCTTCAACAGCATTTGCCACCGACACATCATTTATCAGTCTGTAGATAAACATATCGGCAGAAACAGTACACGAAACCCGTCTGTACTCATTCATCCTGTGGACAAATCTGCGGCACTTGTCTCCAAGCTCGCCGTCTGTATCCGCACTGAATTTCACAGCATCAAAGAGTGCACCGCCGCCCTCATTCTTTTTGTAATTATTGACTATCAGCGCAATATCCCCCAGAGTAAATCCGAACACTGCAGAGCGCATTGCACCTGCAAGGTATATATCCCTGAGAGGGTTATCCACAGCTCTGAGTATGCACATGATAAGCACTATTTCGGGACGCTCAAAAAACGGTTTTTCCTCAACGCTTTTCAGGGGTATTCCGTATTTATCAAAGGCTGCCGCTATTATCTCACGACGGCTTTTTGTTTCCCTTAGCATAAGAGCAATATCGGAAGGCTTTACAGGCTTACCGTCAGGCAGAGTTTCACAGTCAAGCATATGGCGTATTCTCTTTGCCACATACTCTGCTTCAAGCACCGCCGCAGGCGGAACGGAATCCTTATCCGATTCCTCTACGCCACGCTGTTTTCCCGGTCTCTCAATAAGACACACTTCAACGGGTGAGGGAGAAGTCTTTCCCTCCTCGTCACGTCCGTGAATAAGAAGATCTCCCTCCTCAAAGGATATTCCGCCGAAGGGGAACATATATCCTGACACTGCATTTACAAAGTCAACAACAGGCTTCGCACAGCGGAAATTCTCACTCATAAATATGGTATCGCCCATGTCACCGCTGTTCCACAGATCTCTGTAGCCCTTGAAAACCGCAGGTTCTCCGCCACGGAATCTGTAGATACTCTGCTTTATATCACCAACCATGAATCTGCCGCACTTTGAAGAAACGGCGGCAAATATCCTATCCTGATAGATACTCGTATCCTGATACTCGTCTATGAAGATATAGTCATATCCCGATGCCACATTCTCTCCATAGGGAGTGGGTGTTCCGTCATCATTTGCAAGGAGAGATGCCGCCATCCTCGCAACATCCGCATGATCGGTGATACCCTTCTGTCTTTTGAGCTCACCATACCTTTTGCGGAAATCTCCGATGACCTCACCTGCACATCTGCATATCTGTGCAGTCCTCATCATTACATCTGCCGACGCGGATGTGTCCTCTGAGAGATAGTCGGAATATATACCCGATATATACTTATTGAACTCCCCGCGTACAGCCTTGAATATCTCGGAATCATTTGTGGGGGTTTTCGTATTTATTCTGTCTCTCGGAATCTCCTGCATAAGACGGCGGAGAGTCTCTGTATCCCCCGCCTCAGCTGCGTTGATACATCTGTCGCAGTAGTCAGCCATGCTTCTCGCCGCAGGGACGTATGATTTCAGAAGTCCCTCCTCCGATGCCATCGAATCACAAAGCTCTGCTGCAGCTTTACCATAGTGGCGAAGTCCTGCGAGAAGCTCATCAAGGATACATCTTCCGAATGGGGTACAAAGGATATCGGTATCCTTATACTTCTCAAGCTCCGAGGCATATGATGTAAGCTCAGCCTCACCGATACCAACACGTCCCGTCTCCTCTTCAAGTGTGAGGAGAACGTCATCTATTCCCTCCTCGGTCCTGGCACTTCCCACAGCCTCGGCAATAACGGAAATGACTCTCTCCATCCGGGGATCGCCCGAATCAAAGAAATGATTCACCGTCTCCTCCATTGCTTCCTCTCTCAGTGCCATCAGTTCCGCTTTATCTCCGATTCGGAAATCCGAGGGAAGCCCCACTTCCGTGAACATTGGTTTCACGCAGGAAAGGAAAAAACTGAAGTCGGATCGTAGCCATGTCGTTCTGTGAGCCAA
>JAZUBE010000067.1:0-30924 GCA_045638325.1 Eubacteriales bacterium | reverse complement strand
ATTTCTTTCTGCGGCAGCGGCGGCACTGTCATTTCTTTTAGTAAGAGGCGGTTTTTACATAGGAGCCATGTGTGCGGCAGCTGCAGGAGGAATTTTATTTTTAGGAAAGTTATCCCCCCCAAAAAAACGTGATACCGCAGCATTTCGTGCAATACTGTCGGCAGTGTCGGCAATTGTGCAGACAATATGCTTCGTACTCCCCGGCGGAGTAGGTTTTTACGATCTGTGTATGATCGTTCTGGCAGGAGCTGTGTGTACGGTTCTGACTGTAGCTCTAAGAGGGATATTCCGTTCGGACGGAAGAGGACTTCTTTCCTGTGAGCCTGGGATCTGTGCGCTGTTTTTCTCCCTTGCCTATTTCCTGCGGATCCTGTCACCGACGGGTGAAACTGTAGCCTCGGTGATCTCCATGCTCGGTGTGCTTCTTTGTACATATTCATACGGAATGAAACGCGGTGTTATGCTCGGCATTGCCGCAGGACTTGCCTCAGTTCCGGAATATTCATTTATATATGCCGCAGCAGCAACAGGGGCGGGGATACTCATGGGACTGTCACCTGTCACGGCAACTGTAACAGGCGCACTTTTTGCTCTGGCATTCGGCATATACAGCGGTGGAGCATACGCATTCGGAGATCTTTTCCCGGAGATTCTGTTTTCCGTCGCAATAGTAGTACCTCTTATCAAATACAAGTTTATTCTGCAGAAAAACTCCGGCTATGAGAATGCAGGCAGCACTGCACTGAGCGGGATCGGTACTGACAGAGCCAATGCGCACAGGAAACGGTTATCATCTTTGTCCGACGGACTTCTCTCTGTTGCCGGAGCAATGAAAAAGCTTACGGGAGTATTCATGCGACCCTCTCCGGAGGAAATGCGTCAGATGTGTGACGATGCCTTTGACGAGAGCTGTCAGTTCTGTGATCTCAGAGAAATTTGCTGGGGAAAAGAATACAGATCGACGGCAGCTGCCGTAAACGCCATGGCAAGTGCAGCACGAAACGGAGCTTTAGCAGACGAGAGCTATCTTACCGAAGGAATGAAGCATAGGTGTATTCACTCAGATACCATTATCTCAAGAATAAATATAGGGGCAAAAGCCCTTACAGCAACGACGTCTGCGAAATGCGGTACGGCAGAAACGGCACGTGATTTCGAGAATATGTCAAAGCTCATCGGTGAGGCGGCAAAAGACACCGACGAGGACTACACTCCCGATGCGGAAATGTCAAGACTGCTGTCAATTCGCCTTGATTCCATAGGGATTCGTGCCTCAGATGTGACGGTGTACGGAAAACGCCGCAGACATGTTCTTGTCAGAGGACTTGAGAAAGGATGTACTGCAGGAAATGATGAGATCAGAAGCGCCGTCGCATCTGTCCTCGGATGCAAGGTCACACCTCCGGAATACCGCATTGACGGAGGACGTGTCAGCATGAGCCTTCACACAGCAGAAAGCTTTTTTGTAAAAATCGGCAGATGCTCTCTTGCAAAACGGGGTGAGACCTGCGGCGATTGTATCACTTCATTCAGAGGAGACGGCGGATACTTTTACACACTTATCTCCGACGGGATGGGAAGTGGCAGAGATGCGGCACTCACATCGGGGGTTACATCAATATTCCTTGAAAGGATGCTCTCGTCGGGCGCAACGCTTTCAACGGCGATGGATATGCTCAACAGCTTCCTTTCACGACGTGGCACAGAATGTTTTACCACAGTGGATATTATGGAGGCAGATCTTATTACAGGGGAGCTGAGATTTGTAAAATCGGGCGCGGCACCGTCATTTGTTCTGAGAGGAGGACGGCTTTTCAGGCTGAGCGCAAGAACGGTCCCTGTAGGAATAGTGTCTTCATTTGATGCAGAAAGACTCTGTTTTTCCTCAAGAGAGGGAGATATCGTGATAATGCTCTCCGACGGAGCCATCCCCGACGGAGAGGAGCCCACATGGCTCTACGAGCTTCTTTGCGGAGATGAGGTGCAATCGTCTCTTGGTGCGGGAGACTGTGAGAAAACCGCCTCCATTATCGCAAAATGCGCTACGAAAAAGTACGGCGGCACTGACGATGTAACTGTGGGAGTAATGGAAATATGTGGTGATCCGGGTACTTACGGAGAGTAAATTTATTTTACAAATGTGAAATGCGGTATTGCATATGAGACAATAATCTGTTACAATTACCGTAACCGCACAGCGGAATAAAAACAACCGAGGAAAAATCATGGCATTCAGAGCAGAGCATATAGATTCTAAGAGACTTTGGAAGGGCAATTACGCCTGCTCCAATACCGTCGCTCCCGACGGACGTATTCTCACCTCAGGCGGTGATGCATGGGGCAGCATCTCCATCTTCACCTCCGATAAGGGCGATACATGGGAGTTCCTTCGTGGCCGTCCCATTCCCGGAATGACACGTCTTCAGGACGGCACGTATTTTGCACAGGCATTCCACAGTGTTGCACGATTCCAGTTTGATCCCAAGGTGCAGGAGAAGATCCCCTACATCATGAAGAAATTTCGCGCAAAGAGCTTTGACGATATTCTTGAGGGTAACATTCAGGTGGAGTTTGCCCTTGTGGATATTCCCGATCTGGCAGTAGGCTACGGCGATGATCAGAATTCCGATCATTGGTTTGCGGGATGTGCCGGTACAGGTGCCATTCAGGATGAGCGAGGTGATATCTACCTGCCCTTCTACGGTCAGTTCAAGCAGGATAAATCACATCTGACATACTTCCAGAATTACGATTTCTGTCAGTACCGTACATGGGTGCTGGTGTCTCACGATAACGGCGTGACATTTGAGTACCTCTCTACCGTTGCAGACTGTCAGACCTATCCCTGGAATCCCGAGGCTGAGGGATTTTGTGAGCCTGAGCTTCTCTATCTCGGAGAGGGACACATTCTCTGTGCCCTCCGTACTCAGGGACATGAGGTGTACACTCCCCTTTATGTGGCTCACTCCTATGACTACGGTAAAACATGGGAGACTCCTGTAGAGATCAATCCCTTCGGCGTTCTTCCCAGACTCCTTAAAATGTCAAACGGCGCTATCATCTGTGCATCGGGTAAGTGGGATAACTTCTTCCTTATTTCCGATGATGACGGAAAGACGTGGGGCGAGAGAGTTATTATAAAAGAAAATGACGGTCAGTGGGATCGTGGCCCCTCGGGTTACAACGCCATTTTCGAGACAAATCCCGGTGAGCTTCTTGTGATTTACGATCATACTGAGGACAGAGTCTCTGATTTCAATCCTCCGGACAGCCGTCGTGTACTTTATGCCGACAGATACAGGATCGTAAAAGAATAAAAACAGTAATCTCCGTTGCAATAATGCAGCGGAGATTTTTTTGTTAAAACGATATCCGGCATTGCCTCCTGCCTGTAATTTTTTCACAAATCTCCTGCACTGTTAATATGCACATATATTTAAAGAGGAAAGACGCAAATTTTAACGTGTCAAAGATGTTATATTCCTTGACTTTCGCCCCCAAAATGTGATATACTAACACTATATATGTGAATTTTGTGCAGAAAGGAAAATGGTATGTCAAAGGTAAGACGAGAAAAGATCAGACAAATACTACAGTCAAAGGCATACGTATCTCTTGCAGAGCTGTGCTCTGCTTTCCCCGATGTATCGGAGATGACACTCAGGCGCGACATTGCTTATTTTGAAGAAAAAGGCGATGCCATAAAGGTCCGTGGCGGAGTGAGATCCACTAAATTCATCACTGCGTCCACCGATGATACCATGACCGAGCGTATGCACGAGAATGTGGAATCAAAGGAACGTATCGCACGTGCGGCTGCAGAATATCTTGAAACAGGAAGATCCATATTCATGGATTCCGGTTCAACTCTCCAGCAGATGGTGAAATTCGTGCGGAATGACAGATATAATTTTACCACGACAAATCCTGCGGCAGCTCTTGAGCTTGCTGCTATCGGACTTCCTATCGTCAATGTTACCGGTGGCAGACTTGACCGTGATTATCAGTCTGTATCAGGGCTTCAGGCGATGAGGTTTATCTCGGATATAAATATAGATATAGCGATGCTCTCCCCTTCGGGACTTTCCGGAAGGAGCGGCTTTACAGGCGGAAACTTCGCCGAATGCGAGCTGAAGCGTGCTGTTGTGGAGAAAGCAGATAAGGTGATCATGCTTATGGATTCCTCCAAGATCGGACGAAGCCTCCCTTACACCTTCTGCTCACTTGATCGTGTGAGCGTGCTTATATGTGATTCCCCCCTCCCCGACGAGCTCGCAAAAGAAGCTCTCAGATGTGGTGTTACCGTTGAGGTAGTTTGATATGTACTGTACGAAATGCGGAAAGCAGATCCCGCACGGTGTGCTGTGTGAGGATTGTATGCGCACGGCAAATGCTCCGTTGAACACAACTCAGACCATGGTGCCGGTTACCATGAAAGATGTCACGAAAAAAATGCCCTACCTTTTCAGGCTCTCAGGTTTTTTTGTGCTTCTCATTGCGGTGATACTTTGCTTCTCGTCCATCTCAACTCTTCGTGCCGGAGATAAATCCTTCATAAACGAAGATGCAGGTATTATAGCATTTTTCTCGATATGGTCCGCAGCGCTTTTCATTCTTGATCATGTGTTCTCGAAGAATTCCTCCCTTACGCATCTGCCCCTGCCCATCTCCGTTCTTGTGTACGGTGTTCTTATGCCCGGGCTGAGACAGATTCCGGGAGAATCATTTACGGGATTGTGGATACTTGTTTTTGCGCTGATCATCGGCGGAGGACTTTTCTGCCAGATATTAGTGAAAAATGCGGCGGCCCGAAGATGCGCTGAAAAACTCATGGAGCGAGGTCTTTCCCCGGAAGAGCTTCTTTATGTGAACGGCATCGAAAAGCACAGACTTACGGCATTCTATCTTACAAAAATGCTCTCAGACGGTGTCATCGTCAAATCATATGAGGATGCATCGGGCGATGTTTATGTCAAGATAAATGAAAGCTTTACAAAAAACGCTCTTGAAAATTACATAAAGCTCTGCCCTGCCGCAAAACCACTCCTTGCCCATATATCCGGTGTGGAAAAAGATGCGGAAATGTTGCGTAACACCGTTAACCTGGAATACCTCGATCCCATGTATACAGCACCTCTGCGAGGCGCAAGTGTGAATGATATTCTTCATATACCGGTAGACAGCATCGTCAGAGACAGTAACAGAGATATCAGAAAAACTCTCGGCGAACTTGATAGCCGTATCGGAAAGATTTGTTTCGGAATGACTTTTTCAAGTATCGGAATGGGGCTCTTCCCCGGAATACTGAAAGCTGTAATGGGTTCGTACTTCGGCAAGGAGATCGGAGCTCTTATCGGCGCGATGGTATTGTTCGGTATGTTCAGTTTGCTGGTTTCCATAGCAATAACAGCAGCGATCAGTAGCTCTGCGAAAAAAAGAATATCCATATCCGTAAACCCCGTATATGGTTTTAATTATGATAAAAAGCGCGCCGACGGTGCTTGCACAGCGGCATCCGGAACTGTGGATTATGCTTTTGCGGGAGCTGTTGCTGGAGCCGTGGCATCTATTGATGGGGTGCTGAAAGCGGCAGGGGCAAAAACCTCCGGCGGCGGCGGATGCTCCTCCTGCAGCAGCTGCTCCTCCTGCGGTAGTTGCGGAGGCGGATGCGGAGGCTGCGGAGACTGATTGATTTATCAGGAGAGTAATTTGTATGAAGTGTGTACGGTGCGGAAAACAGACTTCGGATGGAATGCTGTGCGAGGATTGTCACAATGAGGCGATGAATAACCTGCAGCAACGCAAAAAAGAAGAGCGTAATGTGATTCTCTGCAAACCTGTGGGATTTGTGTTTCTTTTTGCAGCTATAATACTCTGCTTTTCGTCAATCTCTACTCTTGAGGCAGGCGATACCTCCTATATAAACGATAATGTGGGCGTTATTGCGTTTTTCTCGGTCTTGTCGGGTGTGGCGTTTGTCATAGGTTACATACTGAACAAGGGAGCATTTCTTGTACTTGTGTCGTTACCTGCGGGAGTCTTTTTGTGCGGTGCGATTATGCCTGCACTGAGACAGATCTCCGGAAGATCCTTTACGGGAATATGGGTGTTTATTTTCTTTTTGACTCTTGCCCTGGCGATAGTTTGCCAGATTGTTTTGAGAAATGTCATGGCTGAGAGATATGCCGCAAGGCTCATGGAAAGAGCTGTCTCGGAGGAGGAGATCCTTTGTGCAAACGAGATCACGGATCACAGACTTACGGCGTACTATCTTACAAAGATGTTCAATGACGGTATTATCATCAAATCCTACAAGGATGCTACCGGTGATGTATATTTCATGCTGAATGAAAATTTTACTGCAGAAGCTCTCGCAAATTATGTAAAAATTTATCCTGCTACAAAACCAATACTGAAATTTATAGTCAAAAAAGATACTGCTATAAGAGAGTATGAGGATACAGTCAATGAAAAACACCTTAATCCCGAGAATCCGGCACTCTTAAAAGGTGCTACGGTAAGCGAAATACTTGAGGTGTCGGTGAAAGGTGCTATATTAAAAAAGACCATTGAGGTGCGAAAGCTCATTGATGAGATGAAATCACGGATGGGCGCTGTGGTGAATGCTATCGCTTTTTCAGGTGTATTTATCGGACTTTTCCCAGGGATACTGAAAGCGGCGATGGGATCTCACTTCGGAAAGGATATCGGAGATATCTCCGGCACAATGGTCACTTTTGGTATGATAGCCACTGTGATCATGGTGGTTGTTTCGCCGAAGATCAGAAATGGCGGAATAAAAAGATTTACAGCTCAGGTGAATGGGCGATACGGCTTTTATTATAACAAAGAACATACCGGCGGTGTTTGCACCGCTGTGTCCCCGAGTGTAGACTATGAGCTTGTGGAAGCTGTTGCAATGTCGGTTGCAGCGATCGATGCGGCGCTGAGGGCAGCGGTAATATTGAAATCCTCGGGCAGAGCAAGTTCTTCCGGTTCCTCATGTTCATCCTGTTCTTCGTGCTCATCCTGCTCCTCCTGCGGTAGTTGCGGAGGTGGATGCGGAGGCTGCGGAGACTGATTGATTTATCAGGAGAGTAATTTGTATGAAGTGTGTACGGTGCGGAAGTGATGTTGACGGCGCATATTCCTTTTGTAATAACTGTAATGCTCCCATCAGGCGTTTTGGAACAAGCAATATTTCCATTGACTTTCCAAAGTTGACTCCTAAACAAAAGAAAAGACAGTGGATTTCTGTACTTCTTGCCATTTTGTCATTCCCTTTATCATTTCTTCTGGCATTATACGGACAGCCCGGATTTATCCGTTCCATACAGGGCTCAGACTTCCTTTTTCTGTGGCCCGGATATATCATCGTTTTGCTTGTGGCGGCTTATCTGTATACTACCCATCGCTGTAATAAAGATGTTTTGGGGTGCCGGGAAAGCATTAAGAATCTGCCCTATACCAACGAAGATCTGATGGAGCTGAACGGTATTGACGGTTATCTCCGTACGGGATATTACATACTCAAAATGAAGTTTGACGGAATGGTAGAGGAATATCCCCACAGGAGCAAATATTTGAAAAAAGCCATCTCCTGTCTAAGACTGAAGGAAAATGTCACAGAGGAGATGATAGACGAATATGTGAAAAAGGTGCCTGCTACAGAGTTTATCCTCAGATATCTCCTGGAAAAGAAAGAAAATGCGGAGGCGGTTGTCTCTGAACCTGCAGATGAGGATGTGCCCGAGCTTGACATCGATCCCGATGTCACTATGGCAAATGTCATTCATTACCATCCCATATATTCAAGAACTTCCCGCAGCAGCATGCACAAGCACTTGTACGAGGATAATCCTGACTATACCCCACCAAAGGAATACATAGGAGATCATACCACCGATGCTGCCAAAACTTATTTCAATGCTATAGAGTATATTATAGCGGATATGAAATTCTGCATATCCGCAGCGGGATTTTTGGCATATCTCCCCGGAGTGATCAAGCTGTTTCTCGGAATTCTCCGAGGAAAAGATGTGATACTCCTCGGACTTGAGCTTATGATGTTTGCGCTGATACTTTTTTTCGTAATACTTATCGTTAAGTACAAGATCGCAGCAAAGATATTAGAGCTTGTGGATGAGCATTGGCTGAGTGAGATCAATATGATGAACAAGGCGACCGAGGATGCATCAAGGGAGCAGGTGCTTCGTGCATTCGCATCACAAAATATCAACACCGACGCAAAATTCATGAAAAATATCATAATGGGTGTAATAAGCTCCCAGGGTAATCATTTGTACGAAATCACCACGCTCACAAAGCTCTACCGAGAGAAACATCCGAACGGAGATTATGACGGCGGAGGCTGCGGTGGCGGCGGTGGCGGAGGCTGCGGTGGCTGCGGCGGATGCGGCGGCGGTTGCGGCGGATGCGGAGACTGATAAATACATTCGGAGAGTAGTTTTATATGAAGTGTGTACGGTGCGGATGCGTACTGACAGATCAATCTTCGGATCTGTGTAACGATTGCAAAAAAGAAATAGCTGACGGCAAGAGTAAAGTCAATCGAGGTATCGGTTTTGCTTTTGGAATATTACTTTGCGTAGTGTCTGCGATTTTTCTTATGTTATCACTTCCTCAGATCTCGGGGGATGAAGTCCGCTATCTTTACCCGGTCTATGCGATACTATGTGTGATTCCCGCCGGTATTTTTATAATCCGGAGTATTGTCCGGGATAATTCAGAAAATAAAACAGGACGTATCATAATTGCGGTGACGGCATTCGTCTCCTACATACTGAGTGTTACATGTGTATTCCCTATCAAAAGCATTCCCGGCATGGTTTTTCTCGGCATCTTTATTCTTGTTGCAATTTTCGATTTTTTTATCAGCATGTGGCTTTCCCATGTAATACCGGAACGATATGCTAGAAAGTATCTTCCGGAAATCATAAATGCCGATTACAGCCGTGAGGATCTTCTGGGTGTAAACAAAATTATCGAAAACAGACGTACAGCATATGAGCTGATAGTTCTCATAAAGAATAATGTCGTGATTCCTGCTTATACAGGTAAAGCATCATCTATGCGTATTTTCCTGAACAAGGATCTCTCAGAGGAGGATCTTGACAAATACATAAAAGAAAACCCCACTTCTGAGAGGATAATACGATATATGCAGAAGAAAGTTGAGGATGCACTTGCCTATCTTGAGGAGCTGAGGGCTGAGATGAAAGAGCAGCTGAGGCACTCAAACAGCGTCAAGGCACAGCTTGGGATCCTTGATGAGCCGTCTGTTTCCGTAGAGAAAACCATCGAGGGTGCAAATTACATAAATGATGTTATAGAAAATGTGAGCGTTGTCGGAACTAACAGTTATTCTGAAGCATTCAAAAACTTCAAGGAAAAGACGGAGGCTCTTGATCTGATCGGAGATTCAGTATTCACAGCGTGCGGTGTTGCGGCTGTAATTCCGTGCCTTTTGAAGTTTACTATGGGCTTGTTTTACGGAAAACCTGTCATTTTTCTGGCTGTTGGCATTGTAATTGCGTGTATCGTATGGTTTGGCTTCAGGAAAGGCACCAACGGTTATGCTTTAAATGAGTATTGGACACATTCGATAAATCAAAAGTATTCTCACAATATCGATGACGCTGACGACAGCACCGTTGTTTTCAACATGGCATTCGGTGATGGCGAGATCGGCGAGGATGAAAAGGAATCTCTTATAAACAGTGTGTCTTATGCCACAAATGTAATCATAACTAAAGGCATGGTTACAGAACAACGAAAACCAAGTTCCTACAGTGGCTACGGCTGTTCCTCATGCTCGTCCTGTTCATCCTGTTCCTCATGCTCATCTTGTTCGTCCTGTTCATCTTGTTCATCCTGTGGTGGCGGATGCGGCGGCTGCGGAGATGACTGATAGATTTATTTGGAGAGCATTTTATGATAGATTTTAAGATAGTATGTAAAAGATGCGGGAAACACGTACCTGTGAAGTGTTCCTTTTGCCCTCATTGCGGCGAGTCCTCTTCGCCGGGAATTCCGCCGGTGAAGGGAATCCGGCCTACTACCGCACAAAAGAAAAAGTGGATATTGTTCCTATTGACAGCGGTAATTCTTGTTGTTGCAGCATATATGCTTGCGCAGCACGGACAGCCGGGCTTTATCCGGATGATAAATGGTCCTGTTTTTCTTTTTGTATGGCCGTGCTACATGATAGTTGTGCTTATCATTTCCAAGATCTTCAGTTCAAGAATATTTGATAATAAAATGTATTCGCTGACTTTTGCTGTAGCGGATTTGAGCTATACAGACGAGGAGCTGATGTCTCTCAACTCATTCAGTAACTATCTTCGTACCGGATACTACATCCTGAAGATGAAATTCGATAAGATCATTGAGGAATATTCCGAGACGGATGAGGAGACGGGAAAAAGAATCTCGTGTCTCAGATTGATAGAAGGTATTACTGCTGCAGATGTGGAGAAATATATAGAAAAAGTTCCAAAGGTAAGCGGACTTCTCAGATCTCTTTTGGAGAGGGCGAAGCTTGGTGACAAGGCGGAGCCTCTCAGTATGTGTAAAGCTGTATACGAATTCGGGATTTCGGATTCGTCAAATATATTTGATTCCGGATCATTAGCCATATACAGAGAAAGCGTGGCATATGTTGCCCATAGTGTGTTTTTAAACAAGATCATATGGTGGTTTGTTGCACTTTATCCGGGAATAGTGAAGCTTTTTCTGGGGTTAGCTCGTGAAAAGGAAATCTCTTATCTCGTTGTGATGTTGCTTTGTATCGGATTTGTTTGTATTATATCGATTTTGTATTCCTTTACAGATGCAATTATAGATGCAGAGGAGTTTTCAAATGACCAATGGCGTCATGCCATAAACGTGAAGAACAGAATCTCCGAGAATATGTCAAATGATGATATTCTTAAAGCTTATGCTTCTAAAAACATTGATGCAGGTGCAAAATATCTGAAAAACATTATGTTTGCGGTGGCGCATGCCGAGGAGATCTATTCGGATGAGTATACCGCAATGGAACGCATGAGAATAAAGGCAAGCGTGCAAAACGGCAGCGGATGTTTCTCCTGTTCCTCATGCTCCTCCTGTTCATCATGTGGTGGCGGATGCGGCGGCTGCGGAGACGACTGATATGAGATCACGTATTCTTATGCAGTTTCACATCACCGGCAGGTGCAATCTTCGCTGTAAGCACTGCTACAGAGAAGAAGGAGATGTACAGCCTCTTTCCACCGATGATGTGAAGAATATTATAGATCAGTATACAAAGCTTCTCCGGCTGTACAACGGTATCCACGGAATAAAAAGACGGGGACACATCAACATTACCGGCGGCGAGCCTTTTATCCGTGAGGATATACGGGATATTCTTATGTATCTCGGGGAACATCGCGAGAAATTCTCGTACGGCGTTCTCTCCAATGGTTCATTTATTGACGACGGTATGGTAAATGTGCTTCGGGAAACGGGAGTTTCCTTCGTTCAGCTAAGCATTGATGGTGACAGAGAGACTCACGACAGTCTTCGTGCTCCCGGCGATTACGACAGGGTGATGAAAAAAGCGGCATATCTCGAAAAAAACGGGATCCGTACATACATCAGCTTTACTGCCAACAGAGAAAATCACAGATTTTTGCCCGACGTGGCAAAGGAATGCCGCAAGGCGGGAATAACAAAACTGTGGTCGGACAGGCTTGTGCCTATCGGCGGTGGAAGTGAGCTTCGTGATATTGCCATTACCCCGGACAGTGTGGAGGATTATTTCAGATCCCTCAGACGTGCAAAAGGCAGCTTCTTCTCACGCAAACGTTACCCGAAAACCGAGGTTGCCTCAAACAGAGCACTCCAGTTTCTCGGAACGGACGGATGTCCGTACCACTGCAGTGCCGGAGATTCTCTTATCACTGTAGATGAATTCGGCGGAGTGATGCCATGCAGACGAATGCCCATCATATGCGGAAACGCTCTTGACACATCCCTTTCATGTATCTACTTCGGGAACGAGACATTCCGCACTCTGAGAGAAGTACACATCCCAGATGAATGTACGGGCTGCAGTTATTCGCATATATGCCGTGGCGGTGCAAAATGCCAGAGCTATGCCATATATGGCGATTTCAGAAAACGGGATCCCGGATGCCCCGTGAAAATTTAATTAGTCAAAACCCCTGATACTTCAAAAATTTATGTAAAAGTTTTTGAAGTGCCGGGAAACTTTTCCAAGAAGTTTCCCGGCAGGGTTCGGGACAGAGTCCCAATATAAAAAGTTAATCCAAAAAGAAAGGAAATATACTATGGCAATTGCTGTAATCATGCCCCGTCAGGGGCAAAGCGTAGAGAGCTGTATCATCACCTCCTGGAATAAAGCCGTAGGCGACACTGTCGCTGAGGGTGATGTGCTGTTCTCCTACGAGACAGACAAGTCCGCCTTTGATGAGGTGGCAACTGTGTCCGGTACAATGCTGGCACAGCTTTATTCCGAGGGAGACGTTGTAGTCTGCCTTGAGAACGTATGCGTGATCGGTGAACCCGGCGAGGATATCTCCGCATTCACCGGTGGTGCTACTGCACCTGCAGAGGAGGCTCCTGCAGCTCCCGCAGAGGCGGCTCCTGCTGATACTGCTCCTGCTGCACCTGTAGCTGAGGCTGCTCCTGCAGCTGAGATCACTGCTGATGCAGGACGCATCTTTATCTCCCCCAGAGCGAAGAATCTCGCTCTCAAGACCGGTGTTGATATGACCAAGGTCGCTCCTACCGGCCCTCACGGAAGAATTATTGAGCGTGACATCGAGAAGGCTCTCGATGCAGGCTACAAGGCAGGCGCTCAGGCTGTTGAGGATTTCCTCGCAGGCAAGATCGCTGTTCCTGCGGCAGAGGAGGAGGCAGCTCCCGCAGCTGCTGTTGCAGCTCCTGCGGTAGCAGAAGCAGAGTACACCGAGATCCCCATGAGCGGTATCCGCAAGGCAATCGCTCGCTCCATGACCGCATCTCTCTCCGAGATGGCTCAGCTTACTCTGAATGCATCCTTCGATGCTACCGACATTCTCGCTTACAGAAAGAAGCTGAAGAATGCTCCCGAGGATATGGGTGTCGGCAAGATCACACTCAACGATATCGTACTTTATGCAGTATCCAGAATCCTGCCTAAGTATCCCTATATCAACGCAAATCTTGTTGATAACACCATTCGCAGCTTCACTCACGCAAATGTGGGCATGGCAGTTGACACCGAGAGAGGACTTCTTGTTCCCACTCTCAAGGCAGCTGACACCATGAGCCTTGCTGAGATCTCCGCTATGGCGAAGACTATGGCAGGTAAGGCAAAGGATGGCGGACTTACTCCCGATGAGATGAGTGGCGGCAGCTTCACTGTTACCAACCTCGGTTCTCTCGGCGTTGAGAGCTTCACTCCCGTTATCAATCCTCCTCAGACTGCGATCCTCGGTGTTTGTACCACTGTGAACAGACTCCGTGCTGACGGTACCGTTTACCCTGCAATGGGACTCTCCCTCACCTTCGATCACAGAGTTGTTGACGGTGCTCCCGCAGCTAAGTTCCTCAAGGAGCTCTGCGAGGCTCTGGAGAACTTCAGCCTGCTTCTTGCAAAATAAGCCCGGTGGCAGGGTTCCACCCTGCACACCGCTTCGCTTGGTGACCTAAAGGTCACCCGCCAACCCAAAAACTTTGAAACTGTTTTGATGGGTATGCCTGAACCGTAAAGAACGGGAGGAGCAAGCCCCTCCCCTACCAAGTTTGTTTTGGCTTCAGGTATTCAGGCGAAGGTGCCGTTGCACCGAGCCGTATATGTCGTGGGATAGCTTAACCCTTCGGCTGAACAAATGCCGATAGTTAAAAAGCTTTTTTGGAAGAGCGCGAGAAACACTTTTTTCTCGAAAAAGGTTTCTCGCACCATAGAAAGGATAAAAAACCATGAATTATGATCTTATGATACTTGGAGGCGGTCCTGCAGGTTACAATGCTGCAGAGAGAGCGTCTCACGAGGGAATGAAGGTCGTACTGTTTGAGGAGAGAGCGCTTGGCGGAGTATGCCTGAACGAAGGATGTATTCCCACAAAGACTCTGCTCAACTCAGCGAAGCTGTATTCTTCTGCACTTCACAGTGCTGAGTACGGTGTTACCGTAACAGGAGCGACATTCGATCATCCTGCGGTAGTAAACCGCAAAAATAAAGTAGTACATACTCTCGTATCCGGAATCGGAGCGAAGATGCGCGGTGCAAAGGTTGAGGTTGTTGAGGCTACCGCAAAGCTCACTGGCAAATCCGCTGACGGATTTACCGCTGAGGCGGCAGGCAAGACATACACAGCCGGAAAGGTACTTATCTGTACCGGTTCCGAGGCTGTGGTACCTCCCGTACCCGGACTTCGTGAGGCTGTAGCCGCAGGGCTTGCAGTGACTAACCGTGAGGTACTTGATCTTCCCGCACTTCCGAAGGCGGCAGTCGTAATCGGCGGCGGCGTTATCGGACTTGAGATGGCATCCTACTTCGCAACTGTCGGAGTTGAGGTTACCGTTATCGAGATGATGGACAAGATCGCAGGTCCTACCGACAAGGATGTATCACTGACACTCCAGAAGAATCTGGAGAAGCTCGGCATCAAGTTCGTGCTTGGTGCAAAGGTCGTTGGTGTTGCAGGTAAGGCAGGCGAGGGTACCGTATCCTACGAGAAGGATGGCAAAACTGTTGAGGTTTCTGCAAATGTTGTTCTCGTATCCACAGGACGCCGTGCAAGAACTGCCGGTATTGGTCTTGAGGATGTTGGTGTTATCACCGAAAGAGGTGCGATCGTTACTGATGAGTGCGGACGCACCAGCGTTCCCGGAATCTATGCGGCAGGTGATGTAAACGGCAAGAGCATGCTTGCTCACACCGCATACCGTGAGGGTGAGGCTGCTGTTAACACCATGGTAGGAAAGAAAGATTCCGTTGACTATCGTGCAATTCCTGCAGTTATCTACACCAAGCCCGAGGTCGGCTGTGTAGGTGAGACTGTAGAGTCTGCAAAGGCTAAGGGAATCGACGCAAAGGAGTACAAACTCACTCTTAAGTACAGCGGCCGTTATGTTGCTGAGGTCGAGGGTGGCGACGGATTCGTGAAGATCGTTGTTGACAACGCTCACCGCAAGATCATCGGTGTGCATATGATCGGCTCTTACGCATCCGAGATCATCTACGGTGCCGCAGCTATGGTGGCACAGGAACAGCGTGTGGACGATGTCCGCAAGATCGTATTCCCTCATCCTACCGTTTGCGAAGTTATTCGTGAGGGTATGTTTACTATATAAGTTTCTTTTCTCGTTCTTTTCTTGAAAGAAAAGAACCAAAAGAACTTTAATCTGTTGTAGCCATATAGGTATACTAAACTATTAGCTGCAATGCAATGTACATTGCATTGCGAAACAAGGCTAACAAAGTAAACCTGAATGTCGGTTTCTCACTTCGTTGAAACCGACGATATAGGTCTACCGTAATTACGGTAGACCGTATGGATTCCTATAGCGATATAGGAATAAAGAAATTTTGTAATTGCACCCTTTTCAAAAGCTTTTTGGAGGAGGGTGTGGGAGGAAGCCTTTTTCCCGAAAAAGGTTCCTCCCGCAAAGAACAATAAAATAATAAAATCTATATAAAGAGGTAACAACTATGCCTAAGTCACAATACGTAGATCCCGGCAAAGTATTTGCAGCCGGTGAGATCGAATTTCAGAACATTCCTCTGTGCCAGTACAACAAGACACTCGCACAGGAGAAGAAGCTTTACACCAAGGATGATTTCCTCCGTATCTACCGTGATATGAGAATCATCCGTGAGTTCGAGACCATGCTCAACGAGATCAAAGTTAAGAGTGAGTACAACGGTGTTAAGTACAACAACCCCGGCCCTGCTCACCTTTCCATCGGTCAGGAGGCATCCGCTGTTGGTCAGGCTTACTGCCTTGACATCAATGACTTCACCTTCGGTTCTCACAGAAGCCACGGTGAGATCATCGCAAAGGGACTCTCCTCCATCTATAAGCTTGATGAGGATGAGCTCTACGATATCATGAAGGAGTTCCTTGACGGATCTATCCTTTCCGTAGTAGAGAAGAAGCACGAGAAGAAGGGTGACATCCGTGACCTCGCTATCGACTTCCTCCTTTACGGTGCACTTGCTGAGATCTTCGCTCGCACCACCGGTTTCAACCGTGGTCTTGGCGGATCCATGCACGCATTCTTCATTCCTTTCGGAATTTTCCCCAACAACGCAATCGTTGGTGGTGCTGCTCCCGTAGCTCTCGGTGCTGCACTTTATAAGAGAGCTAACCACAAGAAGGGTATCGTTATCGCTAACTCCGGTGACGGTGCACTGGGCCGTGGTCCTGTTCTTGAGTCTCTCAACTTCTCCTCTATGGACCAGATCACCAAGCTCTGGGGCATGGACGGCAAGTACTCCGACGGCGGTATGCCCATCCTCTTCAACGTATTCAATAACTTCTACGGAATGGGCGGCCAGACTCAGGGTGAGACCATGGGCTTCGGCATTCCCGCACGTCTCGGTGCAGGCTTCAACCCCGATCAGATGCACGCTGAGAGAGTAAACGGTTACGATCCTCTCGCAGTTATCGATGCAACCACCAGAAAGAAGGAGCTCCTCACCACCGGTAAGGGCCCCGCACTTCTTGAAGTTACTACTTACCGTGTAAGCGGACACTCTCCCTCCGACTCTTCTACCTACCGTACTCAGGAGGAGATCGACGCTTGGAAGGATGCTTGTCCCATCGCTGCATACCGCGCAAAGATGGTAAAGGGCAAGATCGCAACCGATGAGGAGTTCGACGCTATCGAAGAGGATATCATCCGCCGCGTTACCAAGATCTGCTCTATGGCTATCGACGACGAGCTGTCCCCCAGAATGGACCTCGACGCACAGCCTGACATGATCTCCTCTATCATGTACTCCAACACCAATACTCCCTCTATGGATACTGAGAGAGAGCCTGATGTTCTCATGCCCAAGGAAGAGAACCCCAGACTTAAGCAGCTTGCTACCAAGTCCCGTTCTGCTTATGATGAGAACGGCAAGGAAGTACCCAAGATCAAGGTTGTAGGTCTCCGTGACGCTCTCTTTGAGTCCATCATCGATAAGTTCTACGAGGATCCCACCCTTATCGCATACGGTGAGGACAACCGTGACTGGGGCGGCGCATTTGCAGTATACCGTGGTCTGACTGAGGCTCTGCCTTACCACCGTTTCTTCAACGCACCTATCTCCGAGTCCGCTATCGTTGGTTCTGCAGTTGGTTACGCAATGGCAGGCGGTCGTGCGATCGTTGAGCTTATGTACGCTGACTTTATCGGCTGTGCAGGTGATGAGATCTTCAACCAGCTCTCCAAGTGGCAGTCTATGTCTGCAGGAATCCTTAAGATGCCTGTAGTAGTTCGTGTATCCGTTGGTTCCAAGTACGGTGCTCAGCACTCTCAGGACTGGACCGCACTCTGCTCACACATCCCCGGTCTGAAGGTATTCTTCCCCGCAACTCCTTACGATGCTAAGGGACTTATGAATGCAGCTCTCCGTGGCACTGACCCTGTAATCTTCTTCGAGAGCCAGAGAATCTACGATATCGGCGAGAAGTTCCACGAGGGTGGTGTTCCCGCAGATTACTTCGAGGTAACTCCCGGTATGCCTGATATCAAGAGAGAGGGTAAGGATGTGACCATCCTCTCCATCGGTGCAGTTCTGTACCGTGCTCTTGACGCAGCAAAGATCCTCTCCGAGAAGTACGGCATCGAGGCTGAGGTCATCGACGCTCGTTCCATCGTTCCCTTCGATTACTCTCTCGTTATCGAGAGCGTTAAGAAGACCGGTCGCATTATCATCGTAGGTGATGCTGTTGACCGTGGATCTGTAATGCGTGACATGGCTTCCAATATCACCGAGATGGCATTCGATTACCTGGATGCTCCTCCTGCAGTATTCGGCTCACGTAACTGGATCACTCCCGCATTCGAGCTTGAGAAGCACTACTTCCCTCAGGCTGACGGAATCGTGGACGTTATCTCTCAGAAGCTTCTTCCCATCGAGGGCAGAGTTTCTACTATCAATGAGTCCGAGATCGAGCATATGAACCGCTCCAAGCAGGGACTTTGATAGAATAGAATAGAATTATTATGCGAGAGGGAACTTTTTCGAGAAAAAGTTCCCTCTCGCGCTCTCCCTCAAAAAGCTTTATATAAAAATATTTTCGTGTGAGATCGTTATTGCCCGGGTGAAGCGATGCCGATATACGGCTGTCGGCCGCCCGACCTTTTTGAAAAAAGCGCCCCCTCGGGCTCCCCTGCAAAAACTTTATATAAAAATATCCCTATGCGTTTGTCGCATAGGGATATCTTTCATTTTTATTCTTCTTCCGAATTTTTTATAGCACGAAGTATCTCCGGGAGGGAATAACCCATCCTTGACAGTGCGGAAATATACTTGTCACGTTCATGCTTGTCCTCGGGAACGGGTTTTCTTGAAACAAGCTTCATGAGATTTTCCTCAAAGCGTTCCTCGTCCACATTCGCAATAGATCCGATCACGGCATCTTTACCATAGCCGCGGCTCATAAGCTCTGCAGCAATCCTCTTCTTGCCCCAGTATTTGTGACGCAGATAGTAATCCACAAGATGACCTGCCTGGCGGTTCTCGTCAAGCACGCCTTTCTCCTCGGATTTGTCTGCCGCACGTATAGCGATTTCTTTGGAGAATCCGTATTGACACAGCTTTCTGACAAGTGCCGACTTGGAGTGCGAGGAATATGAAAGGATCTTCAACGCTCTTGCCGCCGCGCGGCAAAAATCCGCTTCCTCTCCGATTGCAACAATATCCTCCTCAGTTACAATATCTCCCTCATCAAACCGAAGCTCCTTAAAACTCTCCTCAGTTATGAGAAATTCAAGGATTTCGCCATCATCCCCCACAGGTTCTGCTTTAATGGAAACCCCGGCAATGTTTTTGATGATTGCTGTGATCGTGTAATTTCGCATAGTCTTCTCCCGGCACTTTGCCGCCTAAATGTTGTCGTTAATCCGTAATTTGTCCATCCCGGACATTTATTATCCTTGCACCTGCATGATCTCGGAATAGATCCGCATCGCAGGAGGTTATTATTATCTGTCTGTCGGAAAGTGATGACAGAACGTAGCTCCGTCTTGAAAAATCAAGCTCAGACAGCACATCGTCAAGAAGAAATACGGGATACTCCCCCGAAATCTTTCTCGAAAGCTCTCCTTCTGCCAGTTTCATGGCAAGAGCGATGCTCCTTTGTTGTCCCTGAGATGCATAGAGCTTTGCGTCATTTCCGTTCAGTGTTATGTCGATATCGTCCTTGTGGATTCCGTAAAGCGTTGCACCCAGTCGTATCTCCCTGTCAATATGATCGGTGTACAGAGATACGATACCTGCGGCAATACGGGGATCCGCATCGGCACCAAATGGCTTGTCTGCCTCCGCTGCCAGAAATTCACCTGCATCGGTACGCATATACGAGGTACTGTATTTCAGAGTCACCGTCTCAGTACCGCCCGTCATTCCTGAAAACACCGTGTCCACCACCGCGTCAGCCATTTTTGTGTACCTGAGCCTTGCTGCCGCTACTCTCGCACCGAATGAAGCGATCATAAATGCAAATGATTCCCACTCCGCATCCGTGACCTTGCGACCACCCGCCACATCCTTCAGAAGAGTGTTTCTGTGAAGCATAAGACGCTGATATTTTGCAAGATCGTCCATATACGCAGGAGAAAGCTGTGACAGAGCAATATCAAGGTATGACCGTCTCACCGCAGGCGCACCTGATGCAATGCTGAGATGAGCGGGGCAGAAAAGCACCGCTCTGAAGTTTCCGATCATCTCACGTGCTCCTCGGAGAGGAGCACCGCGACGATAATATTTTCTTGAATTATCGGAGAAAAGATGCATCTCAAGGGGCACATCAGAGGTGTTATTGTCACCCGTAAAATCCATGCGGATACGGGCATCATTTTCACCGAACAGGATCATTTCCCGGGCTTTTGCTCCTCTGAAGGATTTTCCCCTTGCGAAAAGGTAAACTCCTTCAAGAATGTTTGATTTACCCTGGGCATTCTGACCCCGTATCACGTTCACCCCTTCGGAAAATTCCACCGATGTTTCCCTGAGATTACGGAACCGTTCAAACTTTATCCTCTGGACGATCATGGATATGCTTATTCCTCGTCGAGATCGAGAAGTCTGATATCGAGATCGTCGTCATCGTCCATGGAAAGCTCTTCCTCGGGAGAGGTGTTCTTCAGAGCCTCACGGAGCTTTGCTTCGATCTCTGCAAGAAGCTGAGGATCGTCCTCAATTGCCTTGCGTGCATTATCACGTCCCTGACCGAGTCTTGCGCCCTCGTAAGAGAACCATGCTCCGCTCTTATTCACGATATCGTACTTCACAGCAAGATCTACGATCTCGCTGGTCTTGGAGATACCCGTACCGTACATGATATCAAATTCCGCAGTACGGAAAGGAGGTGCTACCTTGTTCTTTACTACCTTTACCTTAACTCTGTTACCGAAGGATTCGTCACCGTTTTTGAGAACTTCTGCACGGCGCACGTCAAGACGTACGGATGCATAGAATTTAAGAGCACGTCCGCCGGGCTGAGTTTCGGGGTTACCGTACATTACGCCGACCTTCTCACGGAGCTGGTTGATAAAGATAACGATACATCCGGTCTTTGATACAACACCGGAAAGCTTACGGAGTGCCTGAGACATAAGCCTCGCCTGAAGTCCCACGTGAGATGCACCCATCTCACCCTCGATCTCCTGCTGGGGAACGAGAGCCGCAACAGAGTCTACTACAACGATATCAATAGCACCGGAGCGCACAAGTGCCTCGGTGATCTCAAGTGCCTGCTCACCACTGTCGGGCTGAGATACAAGAAGGTTGTCGGTGTCAACGCCGAGAGCCTTTGCGTATACAGGATCAAGAGCGTGCTCAGCGTCAACGAATGCCGCCTCACCGCCAAGTTTCTGCGCTTCTGCAACAACGTGAAGAGCAACAGTGGTCTTACCTGAGGACTCGGGGCCATAGATCTCGATGATTCTTCCTCTGGGAAGTCCGCCAACACCGAGAGCCGCATCAAGGGATACGGATCCTGTAGAGATCGCAGAAATCTCAAGCTTGGGACTCTCACCCAGCTTGATAACAGATCCCTTACCGTAAGTCTTTTCTATTTTGGATATGGCAGTCTCCAGCGCTTTCTTTTTCTCCTCGGGAGTTACGGGAGCTACCGCAGCGTCTTTCTTTGATGTCTGCTTCATTTTGTGATTCCTTTCGAGTATTATCATTTTGTCAACCTGTAGTCGAAGCAGTTTGTTTGCGAAATTTTCGACATTTTGTTGTACTGTATTTATTATATAACATCTGCTCCCACCCGTCAAGAACAGATGAACGATTTTTGTGGATTTATAACGGCAAAGTACCAAAAACGGTACAGATTGTAGCGGTATGAGCCGCCGTTTTTTGTCTCTGAAGGCGTAATACAGCCGTAAAGCGCATGACTTTGTAAATGCCGAAAGGCATATCTTGACAAAGGCAAAAATATCCTATATAATGATAACAGGGAAGTTATATCCTGTTACCATTATTTATATTAGGAGGGCATTATGAAACACTTGCGAAGAATACTTTCGATATGTTTGGTGGTTGTGATGATGTGCAGTAGTGCTTTAGTTGTTCGGGGTGAGGGAGTTGTTTTTCGATATCGTGATCCTATGTATAATAACTCAGATTGGAAAATGATGTGTGAAAAATTAAAAGACTGGCTTATAAACACACCGTATTGGGCAGTAGATATTTTTTGGCCCGGTTTTAGTACGCAATGTCTTATGAATAGTCCGGATTCAGATACTATTGATTTTGATATTATTCCGAATGAAGGTCCAATAGACACTGTTATAGTTGAAGATATACCCGAAGAATACAGAAATTTATATAACGATCTTATTTCAAAAGAAATAAAGAATGAGGGCAAAATAGAAATATCAAACGTTGTGTTAAACAAAGGCTCCCTGATCTTCGACTGTAATGCATACATAGATCTCAGTGTCGGATATGATCC
Source organism: Eubacteriales bacterium (assembly GCA_045638325.1). Taxonomy (GTDB): domain Bacteria; phylum Bacillota; class Clostridia; order Oscillospirales; family CAG-272; genus UMGS1312. The sequence continues at coordinate 8,746 of JAZUBE010000067.1, read as the reverse complement.
CAGCAATCCGGGTATTTTCGGATACATGTATGATGACGATATAATTTTATATGCAGTAATGATAGATAAAGAAAGTCAAGAGATAATCAGATATGACTTTATTGATCGTACAAACCATTTAGGCTATTATGTTTACGGACCGGGAGTGTTGGGCGGAGAAGTAGATGATCCGAATATGTATGTTATAGGGCAAAGAATGATTTATGATTTCCCGGAAAACTACGATCCCGAGAAGCATGAATACGGTTTTTGTTTTCTTGTATATTCCCTATTCGAAGCAGGTAATTATATATGGAGCGACTATATTTACGAGGGGGACATCAGTTTATACACATTAACAAAAGTAAATGTACCGGAAGAACTACCTTTTGGTGACGTAAACGAGGATGGTAAATTAAATCTTTACGATGCATCAATGATACTTAAATATATTGCCGGGTGGAAAGATGTTGATCTTAATAAGAATCTGTCAGATGTTAATGCGGATCTCAAAACAGATCTTGGTGATGTTTCAAAACTGCTGAAAATTATTGCAGGATGGAGCAACTGTAATTGAACAAAGGGGCTGTAGAAACAGCCCCTTTGTTTGTTATTCGCACATAATAAATCTAATATAATCACCACTTGGATGATTAATATATTTGTACTTCAAATGCAAATATTCCCCTCTGTTCTGTTTTACGTTGATTTGCATTAAATTATTTTTATCCATAACAGCCCCTACCATGTTATCATATGATATATATGAAACTGTGGAGGATTGGTAATCGACGGGTACATATAGCATTATTTCTTCGTTGTTTTCAAGCGGAGTATCAAGAGAAGGAATACAAATATGCATTGTATTATCAGGATGATTAAAAGTATTAGATATAATTCTTGCGGGCGATAACGGATTGAATTTTAGATTTCTTCCATAATATGTGTTATCAACTATAGATATATTATAGTTATTGTTATCACCCGAATATATGAATTTATCATATTCAAAGTTGTACAATTTATTGCCGGCTATACTAAGATTACCCGCTTTATTGCCAATATATATTCCATGGTCTTTTACATTTTTTTGCCCCATGCTATGTATAGAATTCCCGGAAATAACACATGATGAAGAAAAGTTTACCCCTATACCGTATCTCCTGGATCCAGTAATAATATTATCAGCAACAATAACTCTCTCGCTTGTTCTCTCATTATCAGTTGAGTTGTTGCCCGTGAGTAATATTCCCATTCCGTACTGACCATCTTTATCATATTCCTTTTCCTGATCATTAGAAACATAAGATATATCTTTAATAAAATTATCACGAATAACTACATCTTTTATTCCGTTACACTGTATTCCTCGTTCATTACGCACGCCTTCGCTATTAGGATCATTACTGCCAAATATTTTATTGGCATAGATATTTACTGTCAAATATTTTAAATCGTTTCTATTATTCTGAGGTCCCTCAACACATATTGAACTATTTCCGCATCCCCAAAAAACATTTCCGTATGCATTTGAACGGTAAGATGTATTTAGGCGCAATCCCTGATGTAGTGTTGTATAAAAGTAATTATTGTATACATTCAAGTGTTCTGTTCCGTCAGAATTTATCCCGGTATAGCAAGTGTAAAAATAACACTGTCTTATATCAACATTTTCGCCACCCATATAAACACCTGTTTCAAATCTGTGAAATTCACAGTTTTCTATTGTTCCGAAACTGAAATACATCGATTTACTTGTATCTGTCGTTATATTAGGATCTGTCGTTATATTAGAATCCGTCGTTATATTAGGATCCGTCGGAACAACTCCAATACCATAGTTTCTGTTTTCGAACTCCACTGGCACGGATGAGTTGGATTTGTCCCATGTAAAAATAAAATTCTTAATCGTACAATGTTTCAACCCATTTTTCGCCGCGTCCGAAAGATAGAATAAAGCTTCTTTCTTTTTTGCCTTTCTGTTTTCTTTATTTTCTTCGGAAGTATTATCAATGATAGTTTTGTAATTACTGATATAGTCATTCGACCAACAAACCGTACACCCGTTACCATTGATAGTAAGGTGTTTTCTTGTCTTGTTGACGATCTCGGGGGTTTCATCATTCCCCACATTACAACGAGTGAGATCCACAGGCGCATCCAGAATATATGTTGTGCTGGGGATATCCTTATCGGTTATGGGATCTCTGTCAGAGGTCTTATTGAACACCAAAGTATCACCGTCTTTTAATGCGTTTACCGCAGCCTGAATAGTCTCGGTATCGTTCATATCGTTAAAACGATAATTTTCCACATATCTTGTTGCCATAACTTTTTTAAATCCTTTCTTTTTGTAAAAATATTTTTTCTTAACTTATAAACATTAGTTCTGTTTTGCCGGCAAAATATAACGGGGCGTCCCCCGCGGAACTTATGTCTGAATGTATTATAGCACAAGTGTTCGTATTTGTCAACCCCCTGTTTGAATTTTTTCGTTTTTACTCAAAACGCTGCTTCGTTTAAACTTTTTCAAAAAATTGCACAAGCCGGTGCGATGTGCCGGATAGGTTTCTCTATTGACGACAGAGCCGATTTGTTGTATAATTATTATAAATAAGTATAATTTGTGAGGGTAATGCAATGCTTGAATTTCTTGTAGACAGCTGCCGCAGTATTCGTTCCTTTGATGAGAGCCGGCCCGTAAGCCGTGAGGCTCTTCTTTCCTTCGTGGATATTGCGCGAAAGACCGCATCGGCGGCAAACCGTCAGCCTATAAAATACAGACTTATAACAGGTGAGGAGTGCCAAAAGGTACAGCCTCTCACCGCATGGGCAGGTGCTCTGCCCGATTGGGAGCTTCCGCCGAAGGGGAAGATGCCTACCGCATTTATCCTCATGTGCCATGATACGGCTGTGTCTCCCGTTTCCGATTATGCCGCAATGGATATGGGTATCGCTGCACAGACTCTTGCTCTTGCTGCTGCAGAGCAAGGTATCGGATGCTGTATGATCGGCAGTTTCAAAGCAGAGCTTCGTGATGTTCTCAGCATCAGCGAAAACCTTGTTCCGAGGCTTCTTCTGGCATTCGGTTATCCTGCAGAAACAGCTCTTCTGTGTGAACCGAGAGACGGGAATGTCACCTATTTCCGCGATGATGCAGGTGTGCATTTTGTTCCAAAGCGCACTCTTTCTGAGATAGTCATTCCCGGAGGAACAGAGTAATGTTCAGACGCACGGGAAATATCATTTGTTCCGATATTTTTACCTATCCAAATGTGCACCACGGCTTTGCCACCAGAGCCGGCGGAGTTTCCGCGATACCGGAAGTAGCGTCAATGAATACCGCTGTACGCATGGGAGATACACGCGAGAATGTGGAGGAAAATGTCGCAAGACTTGCAACATATATCGGCATGGATGGCTGCAGAGCAGTGTATTCAAGACAGGTGCACTCCACAGATATTCTTGAGGCATCTCCGGAGGATGCGCTTACGGATCCCGAGGAGCGTGACTTTGACGGATACGTGACGAAATGCAGCGGTGTCCCCCTTCTTGTCCGTGCTGCCGATTGTGTACCTGTTCTTTTTGCCGGGATATGTGGGGATGGATCTCCCATCATCGGTGCGGCTCATGCAGGGTGGAAAGGTACTGTACTCGGTATTGCTCCGATGATCGTCAGAAAAATGTGTGAGCTTGGTGCTACTAAGGATACAATCAGAATTGCTGTTGGGCCATCCATTCACGAATGCTGTTTTGAGGTGAAAGAAGATTTTATCGACTCCGTCAGCGAGCTTGCCGGGAAGGATTTTGCATGGAGGCATATCCGTGAAAAAGACGGCAGATATTTTGCATCTCTGCAGGATATGAACAGAGAACTCCTTTCAGATGAGGGTATTTGCGCTGAACATATAGATATCTGCACGGACTGTACCGCACATATGAGCGATGTTTACCATTCGCACAGGGCAACAAAAGGACTCAGGGGTACCGGCGGTGGCATGATCGGTATAAAATAAATTTTCCATATTTACAAAAAACTTTTCTGTATAATATTTTTTTGAAAAACTATCGCAAATTGACCGCAAATATGATACAATATAATATGAAGTAGTGTGGGAGGTGGTACGATGGAACGGTTTACTATACGTCTTGCGGGATATAATATCGGTATCGAGAGCCGGTTTGAATCAAGCCGTCGTTTTTTTGCGGATTATATCGTGTCTGACGATAATGCCATCGTGATCACATCCTCAGTAAGTGACGAGGAGCTCATAAATACAGTATCTGCCGTACCTGGGATATCACGCGAGGCGGCTGAGCTGACAGGTCTTTACCGTCCTATCGCCGAAGCACTTCCGGTACTCGGCGGAATTGTCTTCCATGGTGCCGCCATAAGCTACGGTGATGACGGATATATTTTCACGGCTCCCAGCGGTACCGGCAAGACCACTCATATACGTATGTGGAAAAAATATCTCGGTAAGAATGTAGATATAGTAAATGGCGACAAGCCTGTAATTACTGTATCGGATGACGGGGTATATGTTCACGGAACTCCATGGTCCGGCAAGGAGCGATGGCAGAAAAACAGGAGTGTTCCTCTCAGAGGAATATGCCTGCTTCACAGAGGAGATACGTGCCATGCAGATGTGGCTGATGCGGATGAGCTGATACCGTTCCTCTTTTCGCAGACATATCTTTCCTCCGATTGTAATGCTGCCGGCAGAACGATGGAGCTTCTTGACGATGTACTGAGACAGGTACCTATCTACTCTCTCTACTGCGATATTTCGGAAAATGCAGTAAAATGCAGTTTTGAGACACTGTGCAAATTGAACTATGATGAGCATAAAGCGGGGGCTGCAGACAAAATGAAGATAAAAAAAGGATTTGTGCTGAGAGATATCGCAGGTCAGGCAGTTGCAACTGCTACAGGTGAGGCCGGCGAGAATTTCCGCGGAATGATTAAAATGAATAAGACGGCAAGGGATGTCTGGATGTGGCTTGATGAAGGCAAGAGTCCTGAGGAAATATCAGTGCTTCTTTCAGAAAAATACAATGTTCCGAAAGAGTCCACCTTTGCTGATGTGATGGAAATGATAGAAAAAATGGAAAAGGCAGGCTTTCTTGAACCGTGAGTGAGCCTCGTCTTATAGAAGATGTGCTTGAGAGAGAGGGTATTTTCGTATATTCCACATCGGGAATAAGCATGTACCCTATGCTCAGAAACAGGCGCGATGTAGTTGTCATCCGCAAAAAGAACGGAAGACTTAAAAAGTACGATGTTCCTCTGTACCGCAGGGGAAAAAGTTATGTGCTCCATAGGATAATCCGTGTTCTCCCCGACGGAGGATACGACATCCGGGGGGACAATTGCCTTAAGACCGAATATTCTGTTCCTGAGGAGAATATCCTCGGATATCTCGACGGATTCTGGCGAGGTTCCAGAGAAATCAGTGTAAACTCGGTCATGTATCGTGTGTACTCAAGGGTGTGGGTAGCACTCCACCCCGTTATATACGTATCAAAGAAGCTGAAAATATTCGCTGTGCAGATCTGCAAGCGGATATTGGGAAGAAAATGAAACGAGCGAAAGTTCGGGGAAAGGTTTGAAATGAAACGCAGAGTAATTTCGGTTCTTTGTGCCATTGTTGCATTGGCGGGTGCGGTCCTGCTTTTGTTTGGCTACAAGAATTATTCGAAGGAACAAGCAAATATTTCATCAGTTTATGCCGAACTGTCCGAAAAATTGCTTGTTCTCGAAGCGAAAAAAAGAGAGGCTGAGAGAGCTATCGCCGATATAAACAAAACTCTCGAGAATACGGTGGAGGTTCATTCTACGGTCAGCTTTATATTCCGAGGTAAATCCGAATCTATTTATACCGACATTTTCCCAATCATGGAAAGCAAAGGTCTTAAAGGAACAATTGCCGTATCCAAAAAAACTTTACCCGGGAATGAAGGCTGTATGACCGCAGAACAGGCAAGTATAATGGCTGCGGCAGGATGGAAATTTATTCCCGAATGGTCTGAGGAAGATGACCTTAACGGAATCTACTCGGTAGATCTGTGGCTCCGTGAGAATAATTATGTAAATGACTGTATTGCTATGATCTCTGAGCAATACTATACCTCCGATATTGAAAACAATATAGCTTTATCCGGTTATAACACACTGATCCTTAACACCGGCTCCGGCGGAGATTCCGTAGTTGTAACAGAACCTGTTGGTTCAATGTGGAAACCCGGTGCTATGGGTTATCGTGGCAATAATCTGAACTCGATCCTTACAAAAGCATTGGACAAAAGCGGACATATCACCTTTATTATAGGATTTGAGACACAATCCGAGCTTTATGCAGAGACCAAATTCACTTCTATGCTCTCATATCTCGCATCATATGAGGGTGAGTTTGAAATTATGAGCATCAGCGATGCAAAAAAATACAGAATGGATTATGACGCACGTCTGATAAGCTATTCCTCTCATTCAGCAGCACAGATCGCAAAGTATCAGTCGGACATTGTCATTATTGAAAAACAGATCGACGAGCTTTACAAGGAATACGACATAGATAAAAACGATGTGAAATGATCCGGAGGTACGTATCATGAGCGATGTGTCATCAAAGGACCTGCAGCTCGGTGCGGCAAAGTACCTGTGTGAGCTTATAAGATGCGCATTTTACGATGAAGCTGTACCCGGAGAACTTCCACATGGGGTAAAGCTCAGCCATGTATATGCTGTAGCAAAGCACAACAGCGTTGAATCCATGGCGTTCTACGGACTCCGCAAAAGAGAATTTTGCGGAAATGAGGAACTTCTTGAAAAATGGGAAAGTTCTGTGGATAAAACTCTTTTCCGACAGGCGTATTTTGATACTGAGAGAGAAGGTATCATAGCCGAAATGGAAAAGGCGGGAATTTCTTATATTCCGCTGAAGGGAATACGACTTGCACCTCTTTACCCGTTGCCGGGTATGAGAACTATGGCAGACAACGACATTCTCTACGGAATTGTTGAAAAGGATCCTGCGGGCGGATACCGCATCTGCGAGGGTTCGGTACCCGAAGCCCAGAGCCGTCTTTCGGAAATAATGATCGGACGTGGGTACACGCTCTCAGAGGTGTCATCAAATCATGATGCCTACAGCAAAAAACCTATCTATAATTTTGAAATGCACAGGGAACTTGTGCCCTCTCACGAGTTTTGTTTTAAATATTACAGGAACCCGTGGAAAAGAGCAGTAGCGGCAGAGGGACACGGGTATTTCTTCTCACACGAAGACGATTATATCTACAACATTGCACATATGTATATGCACTACATCGGTGGCGGATGCGGAATACGGCATATAGCCGATATGTTTATAGTACATAAGAACATGGGTGATACTCTTGACCTGAAGTATATAGAAAAAGAGTTTGAGTGCCTCGGTATAAAGACATTCCACGATAAGATGTACAGTTTTATGAAAACGGCATTTGTCTCGGGGACTGAGCTGACTGAGGAGCAGGAGGAAATCCTTCTCACTCTCACAGGTTGCGGTACCTATGGCAGTCGCGAAAGACTTACCGAAAACAGGATAAACGAGGCATGTGCAAAAGGTTCAAAGCTTTCGTATGTCAGACGAAGACTGTTCCCCGACAAGGAAACAATAAAACGGAATTATCCGAAATTTTACGGTAAGCCGTATCTTATGCCCGTGCTTTTCGTGTACAGAGCAGGCAGAGGTATCGTCTTTGGCAGCGGCAGATTGTGGAGAGAATTTATAAAGCTTTTAAGTCACAAATAAAAAGATCGCTTGTTCATGAATATCAAGCGATCTTTTGCATTTTATTTTATTCTGTTTTTTCCCTGCCATGTATCCCGGGTATACAACATCTTGTCAATGTCGTTGAGCACACTCATCTTCCGTCTGCTCCAGTCGGGTGCCACAAGATCTGAGGAGACCCCGTCACCCGTGAGCCGTGCTATCACCGTCTCAGGCGGCATAAGCTCTATCTGCCGCACAACTGTACAAATGTAATCATCACGATCCATAGACATATAAAGCCCTTGCTCATACATCCGGAAAAGTGCAGTCCCCTTCAGTACGTGGAGCAGATGTATCTTTACCATATCCGGCTCAAGAGATGCGGTGTACCTTGCCGTTTCGAGCATATCTTTTTCGTCTTCTCCGGGAAGTCCGTTTATGATATGCACACACACGGAAATGTCTCCCCCCGCCTCTCTGAGACGACTGTATCCGTCTTCAAATTCTGCACGGGTATGGCATCTGTTTATCACATTCGCCGTAGTATCGTCTGAGGTCTGAAGCCCAAGCTCAACTATAAGCGGTATCTCCTCCGATATTTCCCGAAGCACCGCTATCACCTCCGGTGACAGACAATCCGCTCGCGTGCCTATCGCAAGCATTACTGCGTCGGGCAGAGCCGCACATTCCTTGTACAGTCGTCTGAGTACATCCGGCTCACCGTATGTACAGGTGTTGGACTGAAGATACGGTATAAGCCCGAAATCAGTCCATTTCTTACTGACTGCTGCCACTCCGTCAGCATATTGATCCGTGATCGAGTCGGCAGTGGCTGTTATAGCGGCACTGCCTCCGAGACAATATATGCATCCTCCGACACCTTTTGTGCCGTCGATGTTCGGACAGGTAAAATGTGCATCAAGAGGTATCTTGGCACACTTTTTCCCGAAACGTTGTCTCAGATAATAGTCAAAGGTCAGATATCTCTTGTTCGTATCTGAATGGGGATA
>JAZUBE010000066.1:0-2211 GCA_045638325.1 Eubacteriales bacterium | reverse complement strand
CCCCTTCCGCAAAAACTTTTGAATAAAGACAGTATTATGTATACTTAAACTAAAAGATTGAGCGATTTTCAATTGCTTTGTTTGTGTATTAGTATAAAGCTTTTTTGGAGAGCGATAGAACTGCTTTTAATCAAAAAGGTGTTCTCGCACAATAAATAATAAAAAAGGAGGTGTCTGCTTGATCAAACGTTTTATATCATATTACAGGCCACACATGAAGCTGTTTGTGGTTGACATGATCTTTGCATTCATCCTTGCTGCGTGTGATCTTTTCTATCCCGTACTTACGGGAGAGATGCTTGACAGGTATATCCCAAATGGGATGCTTTCGGCACTTCTCATTTGTGCAGGTGTACTTCTCGGAGTTTATATAATAAAGATATTCCTCAATTACTTTGTAATGTATTACGGACATATCGTGGGTGTCAGAATGCAGGCGGATATGAGGCGTGATATATTTGACAGACTTCAGGTGCTTCCTCTGTCTTATTTTGACAATAATAAGACAGGTACCATTATGTCCCGTATTATAAACGACCTCATGGACGTGTCTGAGCTAGCCCATCACGGACCGGAGGATCTGTTCCTCTCCCTTGTAATGTTTATCGGGTCATTTATCCTGATGGCAAACATAAGTCTGCCGCTTACACTTATCGTATACGCCGCTGTTCCGTTTATGGTGGTGTTTGCTGTTAAGAAGCGTAAGAAAATGAGCGATGCATTCACACAGTCACGTGTTGAGGTCGGAGAGATCAACGCTTCACTTGAAAACAGTATATCCGGTATTCGGGTATCTAAGGCCTACGATAACAAAGAAGAAGAAAGCCGTAACTTTGTTGAAGGCAATAAGAAATTCGTTACCGCAAGAAGTGCCGCATATAAGGCTATGGCGGAATTCCATACAGGAATCACTTTTATCGGAGATTTCCTGCAGGTAGTACTGTATGTCTGTGGCGGTGTGTTTTGCTACAAGGGAATGATAACTATTGGAGAATTTACTTCATTTGCTCTGTATATTAGCGTGTTTATGAATCCCATAAGAAAGCTTGTGGGATTTATAGAGCAGTATCAGAACGGAATGAGCGGATTCGAGAGATTCTGTGAGATAATGGACACTCCTCCCGAAGAAGAGACGGGTGATGTTGATGCGGGTACTCTGAGTGGTAATGTGGAGTATAAAAATGTCACATTTTCCTATGATGAAGAATCCGGTGAAGTGCTGAGTGGTCTTGATCTGAAGATCGATGCAGGAAAGACTGTGGCTCTTGTTGGACCTTCCGGTGGTGGTAAGACTACTATCTGTCACCTTCTCCCGAGATTCTATGAGATCGCTGAAGGAGAGATCGCTATTGACGGCGTCGATATACGCGAGTATACGAGATCCTCTCTTCGACGAAACATCGGAATCGTTGCTCAGGACGTTTTCCTGTTTAATGCAACGATCTATGAGAATATAATCTACGGTTGCGGAGATGTTACCCGGGAAATGGCAGAAGAGGCCGCGAAACGTGCGAATATTCACGATTATATCATGACGCTACCCGATGGGTATGATACGGTAGTAGGCGAGCGTGGAGTGAAATTGTCCGGTGGACAGAAACAGCGTATCTCCATAGCGAGGGTATTTCTTAAAAATCCCCCCATACTCATTCTCGATGAAGCGACGTCAGCTCTTGACAATGTTACCGAAAGAATGATCCAGAAGTCTCTTGAGGAGCTTTGTGTTGGCAGAACTACCATCGTTGTTGCACATAGACTTACAACCGTAATGAATGCACATGAGATACTCGTTATAACAGATGAGGGTATAACTGAGCGTGGTACACATGAAGAACTTCTTCGTGCCGGCGGAATATACGCAGGACTCTGGGAAGAATAATACAGACGGACAGTATCCGATTTCGGATGTTCTGTCCGTCTTTACTTTTTGTAAAAGTGGTGTTATAATAAATATATGTGAAATTTACGGGAGGTGAGTGTTTTGCGTGTCTGTTATGTGGGACTTGATCTTATGCTTCCCGCACTTGATGCACTTATTTCTGAGGGAGTACAGATAGACCATATCTTCACTTGCCCTGTAGATAATGTCTATGAGTTCAATACAGAGATAATAAACCGTGCGAAAGAGCGGGGCATCCCGTATACTCTTGATAGGATAACGGAAGCGGATGTGACATCGCTCAGAGATTCGGGATGCGATAAGTCGGATCG
>JAZUBE010000065.1:0-3996 GCA_045638325.1 Eubacteriales bacterium | reverse complement strand
GCAGCCGTACTTCTCAACTGCAGCCTGTGCCTTCTCGGCGATGATGTCGCAGAAATACTTGATCTCTACTTCGGGGATCTGCATATAAGAGGGAATGTGGGCTGCGTTTGCGATACAACCGCAACCGATTATTCCAACTTTAATCTTTTCCATGGTGGATTCCTCCAAAAAATTATAGTTACTTTAATTATACCAATTTTCACGAAGATTTCAAGGGGTGCGGTGAAATTATATAAAAAATCTTTTCGAAAAAGAAAGGGGATTGTAAAATGAATTCCGCATTCTTTATTTACCATTGCAACTGTTACTGCATTGTGGTATACTATAAATGTAATAATGTATTATGGGGAGGAGTACCCTTATGATAAAAATACTGCATACGGGGGATGTTCATCTTGACAGTCCTTTCTCGGGACTCTCTGCAGAGACCGCTGCTGCACGCCGACGCGAGCTTCGCAAAACATTCTCCGACATGATGGCATACGCAAGAACCGCCTCTGTGGATCTTGTGCTTATTGCAGGCGATCTTCTTGACCGCAGATTCGCCACAGGTGAGACCGTAAAGCTTATCAAAGACGAATTCGCCTCACTTGAATGCCCCGTAGTCATCACACCGGGAAATCACGATCCCGCTGACGGTAAGGGCATCTGGAACAGTGGCACATTCTCCGACAATGTGTACATCTTCACCGAAGAAACACTGTCGCGTATTTCATTTGATGCTCTCGGCGTTGATGTATACGGTTATGCATTCACATCGGGTGAGCTTACCTCATCTCCTGTCGCAGGAGAATTTGTGCATGACAAATCAAAAGTCAACATTCTTCTTTGTCACGCCGATATGACATCTCCCGTATCAGTGGATGCGCCTCTGTCGAAGACACAGATTGAGGCTTTCGGCGCAGATTACACCGCGCTCGGTCATATTCACAACGGTGAGGCATACAGCGGCAGCGCCGGTGATCGGGTTTACGCATACTGCGGTTGTCCCGAGGGACGTGATTTCGGTGAGGGAGGCATCAAGGGTGCCATCATCTGCGAGATCGACGGCAACGCGGAAGACAGACGTGTCACTCTGACGAGAAAGCCCTTCTGTCACAAGAGATACGAGGATATAACAGTACCTGTCGACGGCGCGGTATCTATGGTGGAGATCTGCCGTGCAGCAAAAGAAGCGTGTATGCTCATGGATGAGCGTACAATACTGAGGCTGACTTTCACCGGATCGGTTGATCCCGAGCTTGTGATAGAAGAAAATGCTGTCTCGGCAGCAATCACCGGTGTTTCCTCCGTAACCATAAGAGATCACACATCCCCCTCTTTGTCCTTCTCTGAAGATGATCCCACAGTCAGAGGCGAATTTTGCAGACTTCTCGCACCTCTTCTCGGCTCTGCGGATCCTGCGGAGAGAGAAGCGGCGGTAATGGCTCTGCGACTTGGACTTTCCGCACTTTCGGGAAATGATCTCACATAAGTGATAAAGAAAGGTATACGATCATGATAATACGTCGGATACATATATCCGCATTCGGACCTCTGAAAAATTTCGACTGTGAGCTTTATTCCGGAATGAACGTCATCAGGGGCGATAACGAATCAGGCAAGACCTCTCTTGCTATGTTTATAAAATTCATATTTTACGGCCTTTCCGGCAGAAGCATCGACGGAGAGCCATCTGAACGAAAGAAATACGTGAACTGGGATACAGGCACAGCCGAGGGATATGTTATAGTCGGGCACGAGGGTAAGGAATACCGCATCGAACGAACGCTTTCGGTCTCCGTTCGTGCAGGGAGCGACAAGGAATCTGTGAGAGAGGCTCTCACCGTTACCGACACAGCCACAGGTGGACGTGTTCCCGAATTCGAAGAGGCCCCCGGTACGGAATTCTTCGGAGTGACAGAGCAGGTGTTTATCAACACCGTCTTCTCGGGACAATCCGGCAGATCCCGCATTGACGGCTCCGACACTGCAGCGGCTGTCGAAAATATGCTTTTCTCCGCTGACGAAACGATAAATGTAAAAAAGGCTGCCGAGAGGCTTGACAAATATCGCAGAACTCTCCTTCACAAGAAAGGCGGCGGCGGTGAGATTCCTCAGCTCAAGGAAAAGTGTACCGATCTTCGCTCAAGACTCGATGCAGCGAGTGCCGATCAGGCACAGATAATCGAGCTTGAAGGCGCAGTTGCACTCCAGACAACAGCCGAATCGGAGCTTATTTCGGCGATCGACGACTATGGTGCGGCGCTGAAATATTTCGAAGCGGAAAAGCTCTGCGCAGAGGGAGATGAAGCAAAACTTGCCGACAAGGCTGCCGAATCTGCCGAATCGGATCTGAGAGGCGCGCTTGCTCTGTGCTGTGAGCCGTCAAAGCTTGATATCGGACGCAGACTCTCCACTGCAATAGAAGGTGAACGTGCAAGTGAGGCAGAATTTTCCGAAAGACTTTACGAGCTTGAGGTAGGTGCAGCAAATCTATCCGATCCCGCAGCACCGGCTGATCCCGTAGAACTCCTCAATGAATACAGAAAATGCACCTCTACCGCACGTACATTCACCGTAATGGGAGTGATCTCCGCTGTTCTCGGACTTGCGGCAGGCGGTGCGGCAGCACTTATGTATGCCATGAAAAACCAGTTTTATCTTGTACTTCTCGGAGTTGCGGCGATACTCCTGGTACTTTGTGGAGTGTTCTTTATTCTTCGTGGCAAAAAGTCTTCGCGCATGAACGGCATCTGTGATATTTTTGAAGCTGATGACGAGTCGGGTATTGCGAGCGAGGTGGAGTATATCCTTTCCCGCAGAGCCGAGGCAGATGCTCTTATGGTAAGAGCTGAGTCCGTAAGACTGTCTCTTGAGCAGTCCCGCCAGCGTATTGAGGCACTTGAAACAGAAGCTATGGCGCTTGCGGCAAGCTTTGAGGATTGCTGCAAGGCAGATTACGACGGTGGAGCTATAAATGATGCTGCCGAAAGGCTGTCATCTGCGATCACCCTTGGTGAAAGACGCCTGGTGGCGGCAGAGGGACTTCGTGCTGCTTATGAGACAGCGGCTGCCGTTGCGACGGCAAAATGGGAGCGAATCCCGAAGGACAAGCTTGCCTCCGCTGCCGAGCACATCCGAAGCACTCCCCGAAAAGAAGGATTCCCCTCGGATGAGGAAGGTGCGGATACCGCGAGACGAAATCTCTCCTTTAACCAGGCAAAGCTTGATGCTCTTCGAAAGAAGCTTCATGCCGAGGAGGTAGAGCTTGCTGCTAAAAAGGCCGTAACGGAATCCCCTGCGACGTTATGGGAGGAACTCACAGAGTCTCTTGAGAAGCTGAAGCTGCTGAATCTCAGATACGAAGCGGTAACTCTTGCCGAGGAAACTCTCACTATGGCAGGCGAAAACATCCGCCGCGGAGTTATTCCGAAGGTGGTAAAGCTGGCATCATCGTACTTCTCAGCAGCGACTGAGGGGCGTTATGAAAAGCTCGGCGCAGGTAACGCATTCGAACTGACAGCAGTTGCCGGCGGGCATACGAGAGATTCGAAATTTCTCTCCTCAGGAACTGAGGATCTTGCATACGTGTGCCTTAGAGTTGCTCTTGCAACGGAACTTTTCGGAGATAAAAAGCCTCCTCTCATCTTCGATGAAAGCCTTGCCTTTATGGATCCCGGCAGAAGCGCAGCCGCAAAGGATATTCTTGCGGCATCGGGACACCAGGTGCTCCTTTTCACCTGCAAACCCGAGAACACAGTCGATATTTTTATGAATCGCCCGGTCTGACCCCGGATTCATATATCGGCACCGGGCTAAGCCCGGACTCATATATCGGCACCGGGCTGAGCCCGGACTCATATATCGGCATAGCTTCAGCCGAAAGGTAACGATATCCCACGACCATATTCCCGACGATTACTCCGTAACGTCGCGCGATATCCTCAAACATCGGCTAAGTTCAGCTGAGTAGTGACGATATCCCACGACCATGGCGGCTGAGTAATAAAAAAG
>JAZUBE010000064.1:0-3390 GCA_045638325.1 Eubacteriales bacterium | reverse complement strand
ATAGGGAAGAAGCCCCACAAGCATTATAAGCATGTAGTCTCTCGCATGAGTGAGAGTTGCGGTGGGATCAGTGACACCTGCATCCCCTTGCATATACAGCTTTATGAGCCATTCTCCGCCAAAATAGAAGAGCGCAATGCTTCCGAGAGTGATAATGGTGCAGAATATGAGCTTGAAGCGGAAGGTGTGACGCACACCCTCGTGATCATTCTTTCCGAAGAACTGCGCGCCAAAGATTCCCGCACCTGATACAGCACCGAAAATACAGAGGTTAAATACAAATATAAGCTGGTTTGTAATGCTGACACCTGTCATTTCCGCGGTGCCGATAGAACCGATCATTATGTTGTCTAACATATTTACAAAGTTAGTGATGCCGCTCTGAATCATGATGGGCATCATCAGCACAAAAAGCCTTCTGTAAAATGAACGGTTACCTATGAATTTTTTTAGAATCAAAATATTACCTCACGAATAGGAGCACCCGACATGCGGGTGCTCTTTTGGAAATGTATCAGCCAGGATTGTTGCAAATCTCTTTTGCCCAGTACACCAGTGATTCTATCCACTGTGCGGTATGAGGATTCACAAGACCTCCTCCTTGTCCCATGGCAGTCTCCTCATTTGCAAGAGACATACCGTGAGCACCGTGGGGATAAACGTGAAGCTCAAATGGGATCTTCTTTTCGTTAAGTGCCTCCGCCATAATGAGTGAACTCATAACAGGTACGCAGGCATCCACAAAGGTGTGCCACAGGAACATGGGCACAGTATCCTCGGTGACGTTCTTTGCAGGATTGTAGCAATCAGCAACAGTGTCTACCTTGTCGTCACCGCCACAGATGAGAGAATAACTGAATCTGTGTCCGGTCTCGTTGTCGGGAGTGATAACAGGGTAGCAGGGAGCAACGCCACAAGGCTTGTTTGAACCTTTTATCATTCCGGGGAACGCCGCAAGTTCTGTGTTCCAGAATACACCGTATGCCGCAGCAAGATGACCGCCTGCGGAGAATCCGGTGACAAATATTTTATCGGGATCTACGTTGTATTCTTCCGCGTTCTCTCTTATGTGGCATATAGCCATAGATACATCATGAAGCGGAGCAGGGTATACTGCGTGATCGCCAACGGAATATTTCAGCACAAATCCCTGAAACCCGTCGGGGATCAGCCGGAGAGCTATAGGCTCACCCTCTCTTGCGCTGAGTCCGGCATATGCACCACCGGGACAAACAACGAATGCAGGGCGGGGCGGCGTGTCACAGCCGAATCCGGGACGTGCACAGATCACCTCAAGGGTGACCTCTTCGTTATCTGGACGAAGATTTATTATCTTATGTATCATTTTAATCAGTTCCTTTCACGTAAGTACAGAAAAATGCCCCCGTGTGGGAGCATTTGATCTGATAAGAAAACTTATACGCGCTCGATCTTGCCGGAGCGAAGGCAACGGGAACAAACGTGAACTGTAGTATGAGTTCCGTTTACAACAGCCTTAACCTTTCTGATGTTAGGCTTCCATGCTCTGTTGGTTCTGCGATGTGAGTGGGAAACGTGCTGTCCGAAAACTACGCCCTTACCGCAAATGCTACACTTTGCCATATTTGAATACCTCCGTATATGAGTTGTAAATTTACAAAAATCATGCAATAGATATTATAGCACAACTTATCACGTAATGCAATACTATTTCAGAAAAATCTTTCATAAAAAACTTATTTTGTCAAAAAACATAAACAGCCATATTTCACAAAAATAAAAGAATCATGTAAATCTTGACAATAATAATTATAATGGTATATAATATATTATTATATTATAATGCCGTAGAATTTCTTTTGGCAAAACCCCGGAGGTCATAAATATGAGTGAGAATAACACCGCAAAACGCGGAGGAATAAGTGTTGAAATGGAGCATATCTTCCCGGTGATAAAGAAGTGGCTTTATTCCGAGAAGGAGATTTTCCTTCGTGAAATAGTATCAAACGCCTGTGACGCCTGCACAAAGCTCGGACGCCTTGTGTCTCTCGGCGAGACAAGTAATGTTGATACATCCAAATTCAGAATTGACGTAATTCTTGATAAGAGCGCAAAGACTATTACCGTTACGGATAACGGAATCGGTATGACTGAAGATGAGCTTCAGAAGTATCTCTGTCAGATAGCTCTTTCCGGAGCTCTTGAATTTATAGATAAATATGAGGGTGAGAGCGAGGGTGCCGGTGCCGGTATTATCGGACATTTTGGTCTCGGATTCTACTCATCCTTTATGGTAAGTGATACCGTTGAGGTCATTACAAGATCACACGATTTGTCTCCTGCAGTGAAGTGGGTGTGCGGTACTGACGGTGATTATGAGATAAGTGCTGCGGATCCCGATGATGATGATACTCCCGCAAGAGGTACTACCGTAATAATGCACATCAGCAGTGAAGGTGAGGAGTATCTGAGTGAGTACAAGCTTCGTGAGATCATTGACAAATACTGTGCATTTATGCCCGTTGAGATCTACTTTACCGATGCCGATAAAGAACAATCAGACGAGGAAGAAAAACCTGTAAATGATACTGAGCCTCTGTGGCAGAAGCCGTCTTCCGAGTGTAGTGATGAGGAATATGCGGATTTCTACCGTAAGGTGTTCCGCGATTTCAAAGAGCCTCTGTTTCATATCCACCTCCGTGCGGATTATCCTCTTAATTTTAAGGGAATTCTTTATTTCCCCAGAATTACAAACGAGTACGAAAGCCTTGAAGGACAGGTAAAGCTTTATTATAATCAGGTATTTGTTGCAGATAATATAAAAGAGGTTATTCCCGAGTATCTTCTGATGCTTAAGGGTGTGCTTGACTGTCCCGAGCTTCCTCTTAATGTTTCAAGAAGTTATCTGCAGAACAGCGGATACGTGTCAAAGATCTCCGCACATATTACCAAAAAGGTTGCGGATAAGCTTGTGTCTATGTTCAATACCGATCGTGAGGGATATGAGAAGATCTGGCGTGATGTCAAGACCTTTGTTGAGTATGCATCTCTCAGAGACCAGAAATTCTACGATCGTGTGAAACCTGCGATCCTCCTTGAGAAGTGTGCAGGCGGCTTTGTGACACTTGACGAGTATCTCGAAGCGGCTAAGGAAAAGCACGAGGGTAAGATTTATTACGCAAATGACAAGACAGCACAGGCAAGTTATATTTCAATGTTTGCAGATGAAGATATAGATACAGTGCTGTTTGACAGACTTATAGATACTAACTTTATTACATTCGTTGAGCACAATAACGATGCTGTGAAGTTTGTTCGTGTTGATGCCGAGGTGGCAGGTGCAGCCAAGGATGAAAATGCTGCGGAGCCGGAAGGTGTTGCAGATCTTTTCGGTGAGATAATTTCTGAGGG